>NZ_JBFUIP010000203.1:0-9011 GCF_056401815.1 Aminobacter sp. P4_D5
GAGCTTGGTTGCGCTGTCGGTCACAAGCTGTGCGATTTTTTCCAACGACATATCACTGGATAAACTAGATACTATTCTATTAAACTCCTCGATACGCCTTGTCTTTTCATGTAATTCTGTCTCGGATTTTTTCCGTTCTGTGATGTCAACAAGTACATTCACCGCCCCGGTTAATATGCCGTGTTCATCAAAAGTCGGAGTCGGGAACGGCAAGATTGACACCTTCGTCCCGTCGGGGCGCACTGCAACTAATTCCTCTCCCCTAATCGGTCGCCTCTGTTTTAGGGCTCGAGCCATGGGGCATTCGTCGTGCAGCAATAGCGAGCCGTCGGACCGGCGCAATTCCCAACTCACGCACCAGAGGTCTTTGCCGACCTCAGGAGTGCGTCCCGCGAGGTCTTCGGCCGCCTGATTAAAATAGGTGATGATGCCGTTCGCGTCAGTTGTATAGACAGCAAGCGGCAACTCATCGAGCGTCTCACGATATTTCGACCCGATCAAACTCCCGTCGGGTGAAAGCAATTTGGAGAGGACATCGTTGCCAGTCATTTCTCCCCCGCAAGCGCAGCCCCCGGAGAACGCATTCGCGGACGGTTGGTTCCTGCGAGGGTCTACAGTTCCTCCGACCACTTTTATTGGAGCGAACACACTGATGAATTTGTCATTACAGGCCGTGTCGCCGCTCGACTAGGCGGCCAAATTTTGACGTCGAATTTCAGGTCAATTTTGGCTCGAGGATTTCTAGCGCCCGTACGTACTTGTCCGCATCTTCCGGCAAGCCGTGTTCGACGACCGCGCGCAAATTGTCTTGCATCCGCGAGCTTAACGGGCTTGGCAAGTTGATTGGCTCCACTTCGCCTCACGAAGTCAAAATAGTCCTCGTTCTCCCGTCGTGTCATTGCGTCGACAGCCGACACGATCTCAGCTGGAAATCCCATCTCGACGAGGTCATCAAGGGTGACATCGCTCTTTTCGACTACGTCGTGAAGAACCCCGACAATCCGTTCGGCCTGTCTCGTTTGCGCAAGCATGACCCGAAGGGGATGAAGAATGTAAGGTTCATTGGCCTTGTCGAATTGCCCTTCGTGCTTTTCCGTTGCCAGGCGGATAGCAAGGCCCAGCAATGACATAGTTTCATTCCTCCCCAAAAACGGCGGCCAGGAAGTGTGATGGTGGCCTTCCTGATAGCTACGGAGGGCCAATCTAGCTTCTATCCTCCGGTTGTTCGGCCAGTATGCCAGCCTCATTGCAGAATGTTTCAAAAGCCTCCCTAGCCTGATCGATGGGAATGGAGCCGTTGATTGCACCCTGCAGCGCCTGCTCTGCCAAATAGAAGAACGGGTTGCGTTTATCGAGCGGCCACTGTTCGAGGAACTCGACTGCGTCGGGAACGGAGACGATATTCCGGAGAGAGAACTCGCCGCCCTTTATCCAGATGATTGGGCTCATTTCCATGCTACTCAACGCGCATGCTGGGGAGACGGTTGCACCGATAGCAGATTTTGCCGATCAACTCTGAATCGGCCCCGTTGAAGAAAAAGCGAGCTCATCACATTCCACGCGACTAGACTCCACCGACACCATCGAAACTCGTTCTGTGAGCAGAGATAATCTCCATCGGATCGATTTCCCCCAGTTGCGCGTTGGTTCGCAACTGAGAGGAGTATGGCCATGGCCGCAGTTATGTGGTTCGGCGCGTTGCTGGTCATTTGTGGGATTGTGATGCTGGCATTTGCAGCCATTTACAGAGGCCATCTGAGCGACAGCCACGCAGACCCGATTGCTGGCCGCACGCTGGAGCCTTGGCGTCGTGGCGCAGTTTTCTTTGGAACCGGTCGCAACTGGCCAGGCTTGCTATTGGTCACCATTGGCGCGATCACGCTATTAGCGGGGGCGTTCGTTTAAAGCTGTTCCTGTGGCCTCTAGGGAACCATCATTTGCCAGCTCGCCGGTGTTCTTGAACGCAGATTAAACGCAGATGCCTCTGCACTCTTGGCCGCTAGTTCAGTTCGTATGAAGACCACATCCGTTTCCTTCAGCGGAACCCGTTCTGCCTTCCCTTGCTTGACGCAGGGGACGATTGCGGAACTGTTTCGCCCGACAGCGGTTATTAGGGCCTCAAACCCCAGGAGGCAGATATGACTTTCCAAAGCACGTTGGCCGCTACTATCCTTCTCGCTGGAACCGCTCTTGCGACTGCCCAAACTGTCGTGGTTACGCCTGAACAGGAGGTCGTCGTCCGAGAATATGTAAAAACCAATCCGGTCGTGGTGGAACGTCCGTCGAACTTTGAACTGATAGTCGGCGCGATCATCCCGGATATTTTCAAGCCGGGCGAACTTGCTGAAAACACCCTGCCGACCAGGTATCAGTACGTCGTAATTGATGGTCGCACCGTGCTGATCGACCCCCAAACCCGCAAGGTGGTGCATATCATTGAAAGGTGACGTTTCTCGTCCAAGAAGACGGATTCCGGTGGGGCGAGGCTAACCCACGCTGGGACACCTCGCCTTCGACGGCCAGATCGACGATTATTTGCGCTTCGCATCCGGCTGGCGCGGCGGACGGGTCCGGGCAGCACGCAATCGCGCCGTTGCGTTTACGGCGACTCGTCCCTTCCTGCCGTCCCAATATCCCAATGCAGTTGACAAGCCCAGGGAAGCCGACGCTTGCACGTATTAGATCTAAAACGACGGCTGCCGCACCCCAGATCCATCTTGCAGCCCGCATGTGGCTCGTCATCACGCGAGCGAAATGTCGAGGCTTTTCAATGCTACTAAGCGCCACAAGCCGTGGATCGATTTTCGCTGTCGTGCATTGTACGGGCTTTCCTTAGGAGTGATTGGTGATGACGAAACTGGTGTTGAGCCTTGTGCTGATGGTGCCGCTTGCAGCCTGCTCGCAGACAGAGCAAGGCGCAGTTATTGGCGGCCTCGGTGGCGCTGCCGTTGGTAGTGCTGTTGCTGCTCCGGGAAATCGCGCCGAGGGCGCACTTGTCGGTGGCGCTGTTGGTGCCGTCGCTGGTGGCCTGATCGGCCGTGCAAATGAACCCAACCAGTGTCGCTTCCGTGACCGTTATGGCCGTGCCTATGTCGCACCCTGCCCGAGTGGCTACTACTGATCCGCTATCCAAATCGATGATACCGCCGAGGCGCTGACGCGCTATTCTTCCCGTCCGACCAAGATCTACCGCGACGCGCCAGGTGGGTGAAAGACCATGTCGGCATGGTTGTTAGCGCAAGCGCGGCGATGCCCCAGGAGCGATCCGATCTCGGCTTTGGACGGAGGCGATTCTGTTGCTTGAAGGGTCATGGTACGGGAGCATGATGTGCCGTGCACTAACCCACCTACGCGCCCGTTTCAGAGTTAGATGCGCCAGCAGGTTTCGACTCGGGAGAACCCTTGTGCCGAAGGAAAATTGATAGCACGACCAGGACCGCCGTAGACAGGAACTCGGATTGCCAGTTCTGGAAGGATTCGAACCAAAGCTGCGGGTCCACGACATAGCTTGCCAGGGATTGAACGGCACTGCCGTGCCGGATGGCAGCTTCATTCGCCGCCAACAGGCTTGCGCCCCAATGCAACCCAAAAGTGACGATGAACAGCAATGCCAAGGCTATTCCTAGTGAATAAGAATACAGCCACGACAAGATCGGCCTGCGGCTTTGCGTTGCCTGCGAAAGTTCATCCTTGGGCCGATCAGGATCATCGGGGTCGCGAGACTCTGCCGAGCCGCGCTGAAAAAGCACTGCCGTCAGCATCACATAGGCCGACATCTGCAGGAATTCGCTCTCCCAGTTCTCAAAAAGCGCAGACAGAAAGTCCCCGCTTTTCAAATAGGCCATCAGCCCCACGGCAGCCCCTCCATGCTCTCGGAGCTCCTCGTTGTAGGCAGCATGTCCCGACCAGACCATGCCCACCAGGCTGACCAGGAACATAGCCACCAGGGTAATCGTCAGTCCATTATCGCGGAAAAATGATTTCAAAATTGCTCTCCAACCCGATCCGTACCTATTGTCGCCAGCAATCAAGAACCTCTGCCATTTCAACGATTTCGACCTGCTCGCTGAAGCGGGAACGATATAGTTCCATCAACGCATCGTGCGTCTGATCTGCCGAGCCACAGATGGCATCCGTCACAAGGACAACCCGAAAGCCTCGGTCCATTGCGCCGAACACGGTGGCAAGTACACAGACGTCAGTCTCGCCACCGGTAATCACCAGCGTGTTGATCCCCGAACCATTCAGCATCGCGTCGAGCCCGCCTTCCGTCCACGGCGAATAGACACGCTTATCGAGAACCCTCGCTGGGGGTACATAGCGGCCCAGAGACGGCATCAATCCGACGACTCTTGGATCGATATTGACAAGAGTGACTTCCGCCCAGCGATGATAATACCGCGCCCACATGCCCGGTCCTTCGCCCGGGCGGGCAGCTKGAATGAAGCGCGTGAAGATCGTTTGCCGCGGACGATGCGCCGTCAATTCCTCAATTGCCGGGAGCACCTTTTCGGCCCAAGGCACAGCCCAAGGGCTGCCAGGCCCGAACAGTTGCTGCATGTCGACGCACAAATGCAGGGAGCTTTTCCCCAGCGGACCGTGCACAAGGCCTTTCGCTGCCATGATCAGTCCAGCGCCCCCTCGTGAAAGAACTCAAACGTCGGAGTGCTAGCATCCGATCTGCTCTGTTCGGCTACAGGGAGTGCACACTTAGTGATTTTAAACCGCCGGCGCGTCATTGTCTCAATCACCTGGCCTTTTTCGCCTCCTGCACGTCGATGGCGTAAAGCAATTCGCCCTTTTGATCGCGTACTCGCACCAGCCACCCGGTCAGATCATCCGGGCCGGGCTGCAGGTCGCCGAGAAGGTCAACGGCGCGGCGCACCCCTTCCTCGCGTGCAGCTTCCAGGCTCGGCATTATCGCTGGGGGAACGCGCCGGTCTGTATTACCGTCGCAATACTCGAAGATGTAGACGCGGCCATTCTCGTCATCGGCTGCAGTGACGCCGACTTGGTCAAAATTGCCGTTACTTTGCTTTTCATAGTCGTTGACCGCCAAATCGAAAGTGGCAGTTTGAACCAGGATTGCCCTCGCCCGATCGATGGCGGTCCCGTCATTTCCCGCTTCGACATTGGCCATATCGACGGTGACGCACTCGCCACCTTCCCCGCAAAAAATCACGCGCAGGAGCGGCTGTCCGTTTGGTGCGGTTGCCTGTGCAACTTCGGTGTGAATGATTTGCATGAAGAACTCCCGAGTAGGACCGACGGCCCGCCGTCGATCATGTGTTTGCCTTCGATCCAGCTTCCGTCCGCGGCCTCGACGCCGCCAGTGTTCTGATCATCAGCTACCGGTCCTCCTTGAGCGGTCGTCAGGACCTCCCTGTCGTCGGCTATCTGATGGAGCTCATCGCCGTTTCCTCTCAGGGCGGGGCTACCCGACTGTCTTGGGGTATTGGCCAGACTTTAATTCCTCGAAGAAGATGGGATTCAGGTGTGATCCAACGCCGATGCAGCGCTTAGGTTCCGCTGAGGTTGTCAACCGCGATTACCAGCCAACAACTCGGTAGGCATGGCTAGATAGCAGCGTTAGATGACACTCCGCCCCGCGATTCATGAACGCGGGATGCTGGTCACCCCTGGTCAGGGGCGCATCAAGATGCGGCAGCGGTTGGAGCGCTGGTCCATTGAGACCGCGACTATCGGGCCCAAAGCATAGATAATCTCAGCACCCACCGCGAGGAACCTACGATCAGATCCCGGATGAGTAACCCGCTCGCGGCGGCGGCTGCCCATGTTTTGATGCCATGGAGGGACGGTTAAGCCACGTCACGGAACGCCGACAGCTGCCTTGCGTTGATCCAGAGATCTTCAACGAAGTTTCAGGCCTGAAAGGGCTTCACCAATGAACGGAATTTTGCGGTTTCATTCCCTCGCACGACCAGGCGACGAGTTAGCTCCCGAGTTCCAAAAACTGCTCAGCAGGGCCGCGATAACCGCCGCCCGCGAGGCGACGCTCAATCGGCTGCGCGAATGTGGTGATACGTTTTCACAAGAACAAAACGCCCCAGATCCGGCGTGCAAAGCGCGGGTTAATGACATCGGAATAGCGCTCGACTCTGTTAKACACAATAAACCCGCTAGGGTTGGAACCGAAAGCTGAGCCGACCGTTCTGCTCCCCACGAGGGTCAATCCAGGGAGAGAATGAACATGCCAACTAAAGAAAAGGGTCTCGACGACCTGTTCTATGACACCCTTCGCGACATCTATTACGCCGAGCGCAAGATTCTGAAGTCCCTGCCCAAGATGGCACGTGGCGCGAGTTCACCGGAATTGAAGGCCGCCTTCGAAAAACACCGCCAGCAGACGGAAGGCCATGTTGATCGGCTGCAGCAAGTGTTTGAACTCCTCGGCAAGCGCGCGCAAGGAAAGACCTGCCCTGCCATCGACGGCATTCTCGAGGAAGGCGAGGAAATTCTAGAAGAGTTCAAGGGTACTGCCGCTGGCGACGCAGGCCTGATCTCCGCTGCCCAGGCTGTGGAACATTATGAGATCACCCGCTACGGCACGCTTCGCCGGTGGGCCGAGATCATGAAGATGCCCGACGCCGCGAATCTTTTTGCCGCGACACTCGCCGAGGAAGAGACCACAGATAAGGATCTTACGGTGCTGGCCGACAGCAAGGCCAACCGCGAGGCCTTGGCCGCATAACACACACGTGCCGAATTCTTGGCCTGCCGGTTTCGCCGGCAGGCTTAAACTTCCGGCGAAGGATCGGTGATCATCGGATGCTCCACTCTCTGATCGCTTGCACCGCACTAACGCCGGACAATCAACGTCTGGTCGTTTGAAGAGTAGTCTCCCGCGAAGGTACGGCTATATCGAGCCTACATATGGCCAGCGCACGCGCTATACGTTTACTCGCCGGGCCGTCCTCCGTAGATCGCCCGATCCATGTAGAACTTAAGTGGATGCACAAACTTTAATAATTCGGATTCGCGAGTTTTTTTGGGGAACTATTGCAGCGCTCCAATGTTCTCCTCCCGACAATAGTCAAGGAGAACACGAATGAAAAATTTGATACTTAGCGCGGCATTGCTGGCCGCCTCGTCGCTTTTTGCCCAAGCCCAGACCCAGCCATCAAGCGACGGTGAGACTCCTGCTATCGCTACTCCGGATTCTGCGAATCCGACAGCGCCAGTAGCAGGCGCAAACAGTTTCACTGAGGCCCAAGCCAAAGAACGAATCGAAGACGCAGGGTTCCAAAATGTCTCTGCGCTGGTGAAGTCCGAGAGCGGAATCTGGCAGGGCAAAGCTACAAAAGACGGCAAGGACGTAGTCGTTTCGCTCGACTACCAGGGCAACGTAGTAGCCCAGTAACCATAATATAAGGATGAAAACAATGGTAAGTGTGACAGGACTGTTTGATAATTATTCCGACGCAAAAGCTGCGGTCGATAAGCTGGCGCAAGCTGGCATTACGAACGAAGACATCAGCTTGGTCGCCAGCAATGCAGATGGCTCTTACGACGACCATGATTCCGATACAGCCGAAGCTGCAGGCAAGGGAGCGGGCATCGGAGCGTTGGTTGGCGGGGCTGGGGGCTTGCTAACCGGCCTTGGCGTGATGGCTATCCCGGGGGTGGGGCCAGTGGTGGCAGCGGGTTGGCTGGCGGCGACTGCTGCAGGTGCTGCCGCTGGCGCACTGGCGGGAGGTGCGACCGGAGGCCTAATCGGGGCGCTGACTGATTCTGGAGTACCGGACGAAGACGCCCATGTCTATGCGGAGGGGGTTCGACGTGGCGGAACACTCGTTACGGCGCGTGTCACGGAAGGAGCGGAAGAGGACGCTGCACGGTCGATCCTTCAGAACTCCAATCGGGTGGATATCAACGAGCGTCGGGCGGCCTATGCCGAGGACGGTTGGACCGCATTCGACGAAACCGCGGACCCATTCTCCCCAGAAGAGATCGAAGAAGAGCGCAGACGCTACGCAGCGCGAATTCCCCCAGTCGTCTGATACTCAAAAGCGTCAGCTTGAGCAAAACCCGCCCGGTGAAACCGGGCGGGTCACCTAGTGTTCGGCGGGGCACGATAAACTGGCAAGGCGAAGCGCCAGCCGGGGCATCACCAAGAGTTCACTCTAACGGCGGCCGGACAAAGGGCTTGGTCTACGGTGAAGACAATTCGTTCACGACCTTTCCCAGCCAGCAATGGCCGCGGGCAAGGACAAGGAAGTCAACTGGCTGCGTAAAGCTCAAAGCGGGCCGCGGGTCTCAATCATGGACAACTACGCATCTGCCGCTTGCCGGATGCTTTTCGAATAAACGGCGCATAGCCAGCGCATTCTTTGGAGCGAAGCCCTCGTAGTCGTTGTTGAAATAGACCCAAGCTCTCCTAGCGCCGCTAGCTCGGATTCGGTCAACCCATTGTGTTAGCTCGCATTCTGAATAGTCATGCCGGTACCAGCGCTCGGGACCGTGAAGACGCAGGTAAACATCGTCGGCGGTCCGCACCAGTTCATCAGGAAGACGTGGTGCGCTGCATGAGCAAAAGATTGTACCTGTTTCGCGAAAGGCCGAGTACACCGTGTCGTTCCACCAACTGACGTGACGAAACTCAACCACATTGCGACGCGCCGGATCGAGTTGTCCAAGAATGCTGTTTAATCTGACCTCCGTGAAGTGGTAACTCGGTGGTAGCTGGAATAGAAAGCAGCCCATCGGCGATCATACCGAAATCTTTAACGAGGGTTTCGGATCCTTCGAACTTCCTTATGTGAGTAATCAACTCACAGACCTTTACCGTGTAGACGAAGTCTTTTTCACCGGGCTGCCGCAGCCAGGCTTTCACATTCGCGACGGTTGGCCACGAATAAAAGGATGCGTTTATTTCGACGGTGTCGAACTGCTCCGCGTAGTGATTGAACCAACCGCTTGTGGGCAGATCCACGGGGTAAAATTGTCCCCGCCATTTCCAATAAAACCATCCCGAGCAGCCGACATAGGCG
>NZ_JBFUIP010000204.1:0-8938 GCF_056401815.1 Aminobacter sp. P4_D5
TGCCGCCCTTCTTCTGAGCTTCGGCAATCGTGTGAAGAGCAAGCGTCGTCTTGCCCGAGCTTTCCGGCCCATAGATTTCAACGATACGCCCACGCGGCAGTCCGCCGACGCCGAGCGCGATGTCGAGACCAAGCGAGCCGGTGGAGACCGTCGCGATCTCGACAACCTGCTCATTGGCGCCGAGGCGCATGATCGAGCCCTTGCCGAAGGCSCGYTCGATCTGCGACAGCGCCGCGTCCAGAGCCTTAGATTTGTCCACCGAATTTTCCTCTACAAGCCGCAATGAATTTTGAGCCATGATACATCACCCCGTGGTCATCAATGAAGGCCGGTCTATCCGATGCCGATATAAATTTGTACCTGTTTTGTTCACATTTGGCAAGAGCATTCAAGCTATTGATATTGAACAGTATTTCTGGTGATGTTCTTTTTTTGTTTCAACACCGCACGTGATCCGATGTCGCATGGAGGTCGCCACCTCGCATGCGGTGCCTCGCCAAATCGCGATTCGGTATCGGTTGCCGCCCCTCGCCCAGAACACTAAGTTTGCCGCCTAACACGCCAACGGACAGCCTCAGCATGAAGTCACCCAGAATTCTCGCCGTCGGCGGCGCCCATGTCGACCGGCGCGGGCGCATGACCGCGCCGTTCGTTCCGGGCGCCTCGATCCCAGGCGCCATGAGCGAGGAGGTCGGCGGCGGGGCGTTCAATGCGCTGCGCGGCGCTGTACGGCGAGGTGCCGTGGGTTCCCTGATGTCGGTGCGCGGCGGCGATGCGGCCGGCGAGGCCGTTGCCGCGGAAATCCTGGCCAACGGCATCGCCGACCTGTCGGCGGTGTTCCTCGACCGCGCGACGCCGAGCTATACCGCGCTACTGGACCGCGACGGCGACGTGGTGGCCGCCCTTGCCGACATGGGGCTCTACGAACTCGCCTTTCCCAAGCAGATGCGCCGCGCCAAACTGCGCGAGGCGATCGGCAAGGTCGACGCCGTGCTTTGCGATGCCAACCTGCCCGAGGCGGCCCTTTGGCGCCTGGCGGAGGTTGTGGGTACGACCCCGCTGTTTGCCATTGCCATTTCGCCGGCCAAGGCTGTGCGGCTGAGGCCTATCCTCGACGGACTGTCGTGCCTGTTCATGAACCGGCGCGAGGCGGCCGTTCTCGCTGGCACCGATACGGATGCCGATCCGGCCGAGATCGCACGCGGCCTCATGACAGCGGGGTTGCGGCGCGGCGTCGTGACCGCAGGCGGCAGCTCGGTCTTTGCCTATGACACGCAAGGGCTTTTGGTCGTTTCGCCCCCCGCCCCTCGGCGGGTGGTCGACGTTACTGGCGCAGGCGATGCGCTCGCCGGTGCTACGACGGTGGCACTGCTGCGCGGCCTGCCACTTGATGGTGCCCTCAGGCATGGCATTGCCGCAGCGGTATTGGCCATCGAGAGCGCTTCGGCTGTGCCCGCACTCGACCAAACAGCCTTCGACGCGGTGCTGGCCCTTGTGCCGCAAGCCTCGGAAATGGCATGACGCGCCCAAGGAGATCACCATGACGCTAGAGACCGCCCGCCCCTTCATCGACGTCCACCCCCCTGTTGCCGCCGCACTCGCGGCAGGCAAGCCGGTCGTTGCGCTCGAAAGCACCATCATCACGCATGGCATGCCTTATCCCGACAACAGCGCGATGGCGGCCAATGTCGAAAAGATCATCGCCGACGGTGGTGCGGTTCCGGCGACCATTGCCGTCATCAACGGCCGCATCAAGATCGGCCTGTCCGACGGCGAGCGCGAGTCGCTGGCCATGACCGGCGGGGCGATGAAGCTGTCGCGCGCCGACATGGCCTTTGCCGTTGCCGAAGGCCGCACCGGCGGCACCACGGTCGCCGCAACGATGATTGCGGCTCATCTGGTCGGCATCAAGGTTTTTGCCACCGGCGGCATCGGCGGCGTGCACAAGGGAGCTGAAAAGAGCTTCGACATCTCTGCCGATCTGGACGAGCTGGCGCGCACGCCCGTCATCGTGGTTTCGGCCGGCGCCAAGGCCATTCTCGACATCGAAAAGACGCTGGAAGTGCTGGAAACGCGCGGCGTTCCGGTCGTTGCCTTCGGCTCCGACATCGTTCCCGCCTTCTGGTCACGCAAGTCGCCCTATGCGGCACCGCTCAGGCTGGATGCGGCGGAAAAGATCGCCCGCCTCTATGAGACGCGCGCGGCTCTTGGGCTCGATGGCGGCATGCTGGTGGCGAACCCGGTGCCTGAAAGCGACGAGATCCCGACCGAAAAGATGGCCGGCTATATCGAGGCAGCACAAAAGGCAGCTGAAGCCCAGAATATCTCAGGCAAGGCGGTGACGCCGTTCCTGCTGGCTAAGATCCTCGAACTGACCAATGGCGCCAGTCTCAAGACCAACATCGCGCTGGTCGAGAACAATGCGCGCCTGGCCGCGAAGGTCGCGATCTCGCTGGCTGGCAATCGCTGAGCGCTGCCTGTCGCGACATTTGGCACTAAGATTAGTTGCTGCTAATATCTTAGGAGGGTAGATCATCGTAGGATTTGCCGGTCCGCAAATGCGCGGATCGGCAGATGGAGTGCGCG
Source organism: Aminobacter sp. P4_D5 (assembly GCF_056401815.1). Taxonomy (NCBI): domain Bacteria; kingdom Pseudomonadati; phylum Pseudomonadota; class Alphaproteobacteria; order Hyphomicrobiales; family Phyllobacteriaceae; genus Aminobacter; species Aminobacter sp. P4_D5. The sequence continues at coordinate 2,587 of NZ_JBFUIP010000204.1, forward strand.
ATGTCTTTCGGCCTCCGCCTTTCCAGACAGCCGGCTCCGCCGCGACGGGTAGTCTGTTGCTGCCGACGATGCACAGCTCTGCTGATTGCCACCATCGCGGGCACGCCAGTCTCAGACGCGCACCAGGCGCAGTCTGACTGGAGCTACCCGCTTGCCTGCTGCCACGGTGACACCAACCGCGGCGAGTGCCAGAACATACCGGGAAGTGCGGTTGTCGAGCGCGACGGTGGCTGGACAATCGTCCTAAACCCCGGCGATCATCGCAAAGTCACACACCCGAACCGATATTTCGTCCCCTATGGTTCGGAAATTCCATCGCAGGACGGCCAATACCATATCTGCCTGCATCCGACCGAAGAGCACGAGAACTGCTTCTTCGTGCCGCCCGGCGCGATGTAGGGCTACTTCTTGGCCCTCAGCCCGGCTTCATAGGCCTTGCGCGCCCAGATCGCCATTTCGTCAGGATCGTCGACCGCGCTGTCGGGAACGGTCCAGTAAGGCATCGCCACTGTCTTGCCGTGTCTGGAACCGGTGTAGGTCCACTGCCGGCAACCCGCTGCCTCGAAATCGGGCGCGCATTCGGCATCGCCTTTCAGCATAAGCTCGCCTCGGAGCTCGATCGCCACGATCACGCCGTCATGATAAATGCCTTTGCCGCCGAACATCCTGCGCACGCTGACGGGTCCGAGGCCGGCGAAGAGATCGACAATGTCGGCTTCGGTCATCACGGCTCCCTGCATTGCTGTTAGCATGCAAGCCAAAAAGGGAAAGGAAAGCACCGATGCCGATGCTGCTCAAGGGGTCATGTCGCTGTGGGGTGGTCCGCTTCGAGGTGCAGAGCCACACGCCGGTGCCCTATCAACTCTGCTATTGCTCCATTTGCCGCAAGCAGCAGGGCGGCGGCGGTTATGCCATCAACCTGGGCGCACTCTCCGCCACGCTGAAGGTGGTGGGCAACAGCTTTCTGGGACTGTACCGGGCGACAATCCATGACGATGAGCGTCAACAGCCGGAAGCGTCCACAGGCGAACGGCGCTTTTGCCGGCAATGCGGGGCCGCGATGTGGCTTTATGACCCGACCTGGCCAGAGCTGGTGCATCCCTTCGCCTCGGCGATCGATACCGACCTGCCCAAGGCGCCGAACCGCGTTCACCTGATGCTGAAGTACAAGGCATCCTGGGTGGAGCCCGACATCCGGCCTGGAGACACGGTATTCGACCTCTACCCGCCAGATTCAATCGATGACTGGCACAAGCGTCACGGCTTGTGGGTGGACTGAGCGCCGGTCAGGCCGCGCCCTGGGCGCGCGCCTCGGCCAGTGCCTTGAGGTCGGCAGGCTTCAGCTCGACCGATTCGCCGCAGCCACAGGCCGAACTCTGGTTCGGATTGCTGAAGGTGAAGCCGGTGCGCAATGCCGTGGTCTCGAAATCCATCTGAGTGCCGAACAGGAACAAAGCCGCCTCGGGCGCGACATAGACATGGGCGCCGTCGCGCTCGATGTGGTCGTCCTTGGGGTTCGGCTCGGTCACCAGATCGACCGTATATTCCATGCCGGCACAACCACCCTTCTTGATGCCAAGACGAATGCCTTGCGCGTTTTCGCGCGTGGCCATGATCTCGCGCACCCGGTCGGCGGCTTTTTCGGTCATGCTGATGACGGCGAAGCGTCCCATTCCAGTCTCCATTCATCGACGGGTTCAAGGCCCGCGGAATGTTTCATCTCAAACCAAGATGGTGAAGATCGCATTCGCATGCAAGCCTCACCACAGCAAAGGCTCAGTACCAGCCGACCGCAACCTGCGCTTCTTCCGACATGCGATCGGGCGTCCACGGCGGATCGAAGGTCATGGTGACCTCCACGCCCGACACGCCTTCGACAGCGCCGACGGCGTTCTGCACCCAGCCGGGCATTTCGCCTGCGACCGGGCAGCCTGGTGCGGTCAGCGTCATGTCGATCTTGACGGTGCGGTCGTCTTCAATGTCGATCTTGTAGATCAGGCCGAGTTCGTAGATGTCAGCGGGGATTTCCGGGTCATAGACCGTCTTCAGCGCCGAGACGATATCGTCCGTCAGCCGCGCAAGGTCGTCAGCTGGGATGGCCGAGGCCGAAGCGATACCGTTTCCCGCCGTGTCCGGCGCGGTGTCGTCAACTGTGGCGGCGATAGCGTCTTCCATGGTGCTCACCCGAAGAATTTACGCGCTTTTTCAAGCGCTTCGGCCAAAACGTCAATCTCGGCCTTCGTATTGTACATGCCGAACGACGCCCTGCATGTGGAGGTTACGCCGAAGCGTTTCAACAGCGGCTGGGCGCAATGAGTGCCGGCGCGTACGGCAACGCCCTGGCGGTCGATAACCATCGAGACGTCATGGGCGTGGATGCCCTGCAACTCGAAAGAAACGATCGCGCCCTTGCCCGGCGCATCGCCGAAAATGCGCAGCGAATTGATGGCCCGCAGGCGTTCATGGGCATAGTCGCGCAGCGTCGCCTCATGCGCTGCAATGCGCTCGCGGCCGATGCTGTCCATGTAGTCGAGCGCGGCTCCCAAGCCGATCGCCTGGACGATCGGGGGTGTGCCGGCCTCGAAGCGGTGCGGCGGCTCGTTGTAGGTGACGTTGTCTTCGGTCACCTCGACGATCATCTCACCGCCGCCCTGGAAGGGCCGCATCTTCTCCAGCATCTCGCGCTTGCCGTAGAGCACGCCGATGCCTGATGGCCCGTAGACCTTGTGACCCGTCAGAACGTAGAAATCCGCGTCGAGGTCGCGCACGTCGACCGGCATGTGCACGGCAGCCTRACTGCCRTCGACCAGCACTGGAATGCCGCGTGCATGGGCGATGCGGCAGATCTCCTTGATCGGCGTCACTGTGCCGAGCGCATTCGACATATGCGTGATGGCGACCAGCTTGGTCCGGTCGGTCAAACGCTTTTCGAACTCCTCGATGTGGAAGGCGCCAAGATCATCGACAGGCACCCAGACCAGCTTGGCGCCCTGGCGCTCGCGGATGAAGTGCCACGGAACGATGTTGGAGTGATGCTCCATGATCGACAGCACGATCTCGTCGCCCTCGCCGATGTTCGGCATGCCGAAACCATAGGCGACGGTGTTCATCGCCTCGGTGGCCGACTTGGTGAAGACGATCTCTTCAGCGCTGCCGGCATTGAGGAAGCGGCGAACGCTTTCGCGTGCCTTTTCATACGCTTCGGTGGCGGCATTCGACAGGAAGTGCAGGCCACGGTGCACATTGGCGTATTCGTTGGAATAGGCATGGCTGATCGTGTCGATCACGATTTGCGGTTTCTGCGCCGAGGCGCCATTGTCGAGATAGACGAGCGGCTTGCCGTAGACTTCGCGCGACAGGATGGGGAAATCGCGGCGGATCGCCTCGACGTCGTAGATGCTGTCTTCGACCTTCTGATCCATCAACAAGTTCCCATGCCTTCATTCGAGCAGCAGCTTCTCCCCGCGAGCGGGGAGAAGGATCAGGTCAGGCGTGCGTCGCAAACCAGCTGGTCAGCAACTCTTCCAACGGCTTGACGACCGTTTCGTCTTCGAGTTCCTCGATGACCTCGGCCAGGAACGCCCGGACCAGGAGACCGCGAGCAGTCTTTTCATCGATGCCGCGCGCCATCAGATAGAAGAGATGGTTGCGGTCGATCTCGGTGACAGTCGCGCCATGGCCGCAAGCCACATCGTCGGCGAAGATTTCGAGCTCGGGCTTGGTCGAGAACTCGCCATCATCGGACAGCAACAGCGTGTTGCAGGCCATGCGGGCGTCGGTTTTCTGCGCCATCTGATGGACGTTGATGCGGCCCTGGAACACGCCTTTGGCGCGGCCGGTGACGACATTGCGCACCACTTCGGTCGACGAGGTGTGCGGCACGGTGTGGTCGAGCACCATGGTGACGTCGACGTGCGTGTCGCCGGAAAGCAGGTTGACGCCGCGCAGCTTGAAATCGGCGCCTTCGCCTGAAGCCTTGACGATGACTTCCTGGCGCACGAGCTTGCCGCCGGCATTCATCACGAACAGCGTGAGCTTGGAGTTCTTGCCGAGCTCGGCCTTGAACTGTGCGAGATGGGTCGCCGTCTCAGGCTGATCCTGAACGATCAGCCACAACACCTCGGCATCGTCGCCAAGCAGCAACTGGCTGACCGAACTGACGAGGCCTGCGCCCTCGCCGGTCTGGCGCTCGACGATGGTCGCCTTGGCGCCCGTCCCGACACGCACAGGCAGGCGTACATGTACCTGGCCGCCGGCCTGGATATTCTGCAGTTCGATCGGCTTTTCCACCTGAGCACCGTCTTCGATGTCGACGAAATAGCCGTCGGCGACAAAGGCGGTGTTGAGCGCGCCGACCGCGTCGTCGCTGCCGTAGGTGACTAGCGCGGGCGCATAGCTGCCATCGACGAGCTTGTCGCCGAGACGCTGGAACGAAACGCCATCAACGTTCGGCGTGGCTGCCGAAACGCCATTGATGATCGAAAGCACGGTCGAACCTTCGAGTAGAGGCGCAATCGCCTTGCCAGCGGCGCTGGCGTCGAAGGCCGGCACCGAAGTCAGAAGGCGACGCAGGTCGGTGTAGTGCCAGGATTCGACACGGCGGGTCGGCAGGCCAGCCTTGATCTGCTCAATCGCATTGTCGCGCTTGACCATGACGGCGCCGTCACCGGGCAGGAGCGAAAGCCGCTCGCCGAAGGCGTCGATGATCGCCGCCTCCGCCGGGGTCCGCTGGACTGTAGCAAGCATGTTCATGACCGACACCTCAAGCCGCCTCTTCGATGATCCCGGCGTAGCCGTTTTCCTCGAGTTCGAGCGCCAGCGACTTGTCGCCCGACTTGATGACCTGGCCCTTGTAGAGCACGTGGACCGTATCGGGCACGATGTGGTCGAGCAGGCGCTGATAGTGGGTGATGACGATGATGGCGCGATCGGGCGAACGGAGCGCATTGACGCCGTCGGAGACGATCTTGAGCGCATCGATGTCGAGGCCGGAGTCGGTCTCGTCGAGGACGCACAGCTTCGGCTCGAGAAGCTTCATCTGCAGGATTTCGGCGCGCTTCTTTTCGCCGCCGGAGAAGCCGACATTGACCGGACGCTTGAGCATGTTGAAGTCCATCTCCAGCGTGCTGGCGGCATCCTTCACGCGCTTGATGAAATCAGGGATCTTGAGCGGCTCCTCGCCACGCGCCTTGCGCTGCGAATTCATCGCGACCTTGAGGAACTCCATCGTGGCGACGCCCGGTATCTCCATCGGATACTGGAACGCCAGGAACAGGCCCTTGGCGGCGCGCTCGGCCGGATCCATCTCCAGGATCGACTCGCCGTTGTAGAGGATGTCGCCCTCGGTCACCTCGTAGTCGTCGCGACCGGCGAGGATGTAAGACAGCGTCGATTTTCCCGAGCCGTTGGGACCCATGATGGCGGCGACTTCGCCAGCCTTCACCGTTAGGTTCAGGCCGCGGATGATCTCTGTGCCGCTCTCGGCGATACGGGCATGCAGGTTCTTGATCTCAAGCATCTTTTTTCTTTCTAAATCTCTATCGCCGGTCAGCCGACCGAGCCTTCAAGGCTGATGCCGATCAGCTTCTGCGCCTCGACGGCGAACTCCATCGGCAGTTCCTGGATCACTTCCTTGACGAAGCCGTTGACGATCAGCGCAATCGCTTCCTCCTCGGGAATGCCGCGCTGCATGACGTAGAACTTCTGGTCGTCGGAGATCTTGGAGGTGGTCGCCTCGTGCTCGAACTGCGCGGTTGCGTTCTTGGCTTCGATGTAGGGCACGGTATGGGCGCCGCACTGGTTGCCGATCAGCAAGCTGTCGCACTGGGTGAAATTGCGGGCATTGGTCGCCTTGCGGTGCGCCGAGACCTGGCCACGATAGGTGTTCTGCGAGAAGCCGGCGGCGATGCCCTTGGAGATGATGCGGCTCGACGTGTTCTTGCCGAGATGGATCATCTTGGTGCCGGAGTCGACCTGCTGGTAGCCGTTCGAAACCGCGATCGAGTAGAACTCGCCACGAGAATCGTCGCCGCGCAGGATGCAGCTTGGGTATTTCCAGGTGATCGCCGAGCCGGTCTCAACCTGGGTCCACGAGATCTTCGAACGGTCGCCACGGCAGTCGCCGCGCTTGGTGACGAAGTTGTAGATGCCGCCCTTGCCCTGGGCATCGCCCGGATACCAGTTCTGGACGGTCGAATACTTGATTTCGGCGTCGTCAAGCGCGACCAGCTCGACCACGGCGGCATGAAGCTGGTTCTCGTCGCGCTGGGGTGCAGTGCAGCCTTCGAGATAAGAGACGTAAGCCCCTTCCTCGGCGATGATCAGCGTGCGYTCGAACTGGCCGGTGTTCTTC
>NZ_JBFUIP010000205.1:0-8912 GCF_056401815.1 Aminobacter sp. P4_D5
CCCTTTTGGATGTCGCAGAAATCCGCCGCCATGTAGCCGGTCGGGAAGATGTCGGAAAGGAACAGTACCTGTTCGTCGCTTAAGCCGTCCGGCACTTTGATCGGCCCAACATCAGCATACGGTACGCGCAAATATTCCGCTTGGCCGCCTGGAAATCCGCCAAGAAGGTGAGAGTAGCCGAACAGGCCAGCTGGCGAATGACCCCACATCGTCTCGGCCTTTTTCTTGCTTTTCTGCGGGTTGGACCGCTCACAGCCGGAGAAGGCACCACGCTTGCAAAAAAAGCATTCGCCACAGGCGATGACGAAAGGCACCACCACCCGGTCGCCGACTTTCAGGTTAGAGACACCCGATCCGACTTCTACAACCTCTCCCATATTCTCGTGCCCGAGAACATCGCCGCTGTGCATATCAGGGATGACGCCGTTGTAGAGGTGCAGGTCGGAGCCGCAGATGGCGCACGAGGTGACCTTGATGATCACATCCGTCGGGTCCTCGATAGTGGAATCTGGGACGCTCTCGCACCGAATGTCATGTTTGCCGTGCCAAGTCAGTGCGCGCATCGGAACCTCTCGCTGATCAGACCTCTACGTTCTGTGCGCCCTATAGTTCCCTGATGCGCAAAAATCGTGCGAGTGGGTCGAGCTCGACGACGGCGACGACGACCGGCCGAAGCAGCGTCGCCCCGAAACGGCTAACCAGAGAATAGGGCGGTCAGACCGTTGTGACTGCGGAGGCAGCCGATTGACCAGTGCTGCGTAGGCGGAACATGTTCTCCCCTGTGACATTTTGGTGAGGAACAATGTGTTTCCCGATCGAGGACGCAATGGCGCACGATAAGCTCACTAGCTACAAAGCAAAACGCGATTTCAAGAAGACCCAGGAGCCTAGCGGCCATGAGTCGGTCAAGCCTTCGAACCGCCGGCGCTTCGTTATCCAGAAACATGATGCGACGCGCCTGCACTACGATCTGCGGCTCGAGCTCGACGGTGTCTTCAAATCCTGGGCTGTGACCCGCGGTCCGTCGCTCGATCCCCATGACAAGCGCCTGGCCGTCGAGGTCGAAGATCATCCGCTCGACTATGGCGATTTCGAAGGAACCATTCCCAAGGGACAGTATGGCGGCGGCACGGTCATGCTGTGGGACCGCGGGTATTGGGAGCCGGAGGGCAAGAAAAGTCCCGAGCAGGCGCTGGCGAAGGGCGATTTCAAGTTCACGCTCAAAGGAATGCGACTGCATGGCAGCTTCGTGCTGGTCCGCATGGCCAACGACCGGGAAGGGGGCAAACGCACAAATTGGCTTTTAATCAAGCATCGCGACCAATTTGCTGTGGAAACGAACGGCGCTGCGATCCTCGAAGAGAGCGATACCTCAGTCGCGTCCGGTCGCACCATGGATGCGATCGCCGCCGGCAAGGGACGCAAGCCGAAACCCTTCATGCTGCAAGGCGGTAAGGTGGAAGCCGACGCGGTCTGGGACAGCCGCACAGGTCTCGCTGCCGAGGAGCGCGAGGCGGAGGATCGCGGAAAGAAGAAACGTAGCACTATCGCGGCCGCCGATCTTCCCGATTTCATCGCGCCGCAGCTTTGCAAGACCCTTGCGCGTCCGCCGTCGGGACCCGGATGGCTGCACGAGATCAAATTCGATGGCTACCGCATCCAGATCCGCGTGCAGGAGGGCGAGGCCACCTTGAAGACCCGCAAGGGCCTCGACTGGACCGCCAAATATCCGGCCATCGCGCGGGCCGCCAGCAAGCTGCCGGATGCGATCATCGATGGCGAGATATGCGCGCTGGACGACAACGGCGCTCCGGACTTTGCCGCGCTCCAGGCGGCCCTTTCCGAAGGCAAGACCGACGCGCTCGTTTATTTCGCCTTCGACCTCCTGTTTGAAGGTGGGAAGGATCTGCGTGCCCTACCGCTGAGCGACCGCAAAGCGCGATTGGAAAAATTTCTCTCGGACGCAGGCGAGGACGCCCGCCTGCGCTTCGTCGAGCATTTTGAAACCGGCGGCGAGGCAGTCCTGCGTTCGGCCTGCCGGATGTCACTCGAAGGCATTGTGTCGAAGCGCGCCGACGCGCCTTACGTTTCCGGGCGGGTGGAGACATGGGCGAAGTCGAAGTGCCGGGCCGGGCACGAAGTCGTCATCGGAGCCTATGCCACCACGAACGGCAAATTCCGGTCGCTCCTGGTCGGCGTCAATCACGGCGACGATTTCGTCTATGTCGGGCGCGTCGGGACAGGCTACGGCGCAGGCAAGGTCAAGGACCTGCTACCGAAGCTGAAGGCGCTGGAAACGGCGAAGTCTCCCTTCACCGGCATCGGCGCGCCAAAAAAGGAGGCAGGTGTCCTCTGGCTCAAGCCGGAGCTGGTGGCTGAGATCGAGTTCGCCGGCTGGACGTCCGATGGGCTCGTTCGCCAGGCCGCCTTCAAGGGGCTACGCGAAGACAAGCCGGCGACAGAGGTGGAAGCCGAGAAGCCGGCATCGCCGGCAAAGACGGAAGTGCAGCAGCCGGTCGCGCCCACGTCGAAACCTGGTCGGCGCGGGGGTAAGGTCGATATTATGGGGGTGCTCATATCGAACCCCGACAAGCCGCTCTGGCCTGATGCCAATGATGGCGGGCCCGTCACCAAGGAGGACCTCGCCCGGTATCATGAAGCAGTGGGTTCGTGGCTTATCGAGCATATCAGGGGCCGGCCGTGCTCAATCATCCGTGCGCCGGACGGGATTGGCGGCGAGCAATTCTTCCAGCGCCACGCCATGCCCGGAACATCCAACCTTCTAGAACTTGTAACGGTTTTCGGCGACAAGAAGCCGTATCTTCAGATCGACCGCGTGGAAGGCCTTATTGCAGTCGCGCAGATCGGTGCTGTCGAACTGCACCCCTGGAATTGCGCGCCACAACAGCCGGAAGTGCCGGGTCGGCTCGTGTTCGATCTAGATCCCGGCCCGGATGTGCCCTTGTCGAGGGTGGTTGAGGCGGCAAAGGAAATGCGAGAACGCCTCGACGATCTCGGGCTTGTCAGCTTCTGCAAAACGACCGGCGGAAAGGGGCTGCATGTAGTGACGCCCCTCACGGTCGCCAAGCGCAGCAAGCTCACCTGGCCGGAGGCCAAGGGCTTCGCACACGATGTCTGCCTGCAGATGGCGCGCGACAATTCCGAGCTCTACCTGACCAAGATGGCCAAGAACCAGCGCCACGGCCGCATCTTCCTTGACTATCTTCGCAATGATCGCATGGCGACAGCGGTGGCCCCGCTCTCGCCGCGCGCGCGGCCCGGCGCGACCGTCTCGATGCCGCTTACCTGGGCTCAGGTGAAAACCAACCTCGACCCGACGCGCTTCACGATCCGTACCGTTCCCCAGCTGCTGGTAAAGAGCACTGCCTGGACAGACTATGGAGACAGCCATCGGCCGCTAGAGGCGGCGATCAAGCGGCTGGCAAAATCGAAAACAGCGGCCTGATCAGATGCCGCGATTGGTGATGTCGAACACCGCCGCATGGTCCTGAACCTCGCGCAGCCCTTTATAGGAAGCGTGACGCAAACTGCCATCATTCGTCCAGCCGCGGAATTCGATCTCAGCAATAAGCGTCGGCTCCGCGAAGACCATGCGCTTCCCCTTCAAGGGAACAGAGGGCGTCTTCGTCCTGAGCCTGTCGAGCGCCGTGCGAAGAAAGGTAGCATCATTGCCGTTAAAGCTAGTTCCGACGGAGCCGACATAGACCAAATCATATCCACGTTTGGCGGCGAGCAGCAGGCTACCGATCCCGCCGCGCGCGACCGCCGACGCCTCATAGCCGACAATTATGAAGCTCTCGCTCTGGACACATTTGATCTTCAGCCAGTCGCCGGTGCGACCCGATCGATAGGGCTTATGGCGCTGCTTGGCGATAATGCCTTCGAGCCCGACCTTACACGCGTGTTCGAGGAGTTGGGCAACATCGGCTTTCACTTCCTCCGAAAGCCGGATCGCCCCGTTGCCGCCTGGCAACACCATGTCTTCTAGCAGATGACGGCGCAGAGAGAGGTCCGAGCCGGTGAGATCGTGCCCGTCGAGATAGAGCAGGTCGAACGCGTTGAGTACGGATTCGGTTGATACTCTCTTGCCGCCGCATCCGCCCAGCGGCCTCTGCAACGCTCCGAAATCCGAGCGTTTTGTCGAGCACGACTGCTTCACCATCGAGAATTGCCGTGTGGACTTCCAATTCCCTTGCGGCATCTGTGATTGAGGGAAATCGATGCGTCCAGTCATGCCCGCCGCGGGTGATGACGCGAACAGCATTGGGATCAATGTGAACTGCGAGGCGGTATCCATCMCATTTGATCTCGAAAAGCCAGTCGGCGCCGATCGGCGCTCTCGGCTTCAGTTGGGCAAGGTAGGGCTCGATCCGCGTTGGCATCGGATCAAAAGGCAGGTCTGGTTGCCGCGGATTGCGCTTTCGCAGGCGGTTAGACTGGATCATATGCTCGAGTGTCGCGAGCAGCGGGGCGGATTCGGACAATCGCCACATTTTCGGCTCTAGCGCTTGCCCGGCCGGTTATCGGCCTCGACGGACCTGCGCAGAGCGTCCATGATGTTGATGACGTTGTTGGGCGTGGCCTTCGCTTCAGATACTTTCCCCTTCGCCGTCCGCTTCGTCTTTTTTCGCTTGGCCTCGATGATTTCCAATAGTTTGTCCTGGACCGGGTCGACCACCAGCTTGCTATCCCAATTGCGGGTTTGCTTCTTAATGAACTGCTGGATGAGCGGCATCATCTCGGAATCGGACGGTGTATCGTCGATCGCACCGAAGTAGGCATCCTCGTCCCTGACCTCGTCGCCGTAGCGCAGAGTCCAAAGCACGATGCCGTTGCCACGCGGCTCGAGCATCACCGCGCGCTCGCGCCGTGAGATGACGAGGCGCGAGATACCCACCATATCCTCCGCGGCCATGGCGTCCCTGATGACCGAGAAAGCTTCCTGGCCTACTGGATCGTTTGGCGACAGGTAGTAGGGCGTGTCGAGCCAGATCCATTCGATTGAATCGCGCGGGGAGAAGACATCGATATCGATGGTCCTCGTGCTTTCCAGAGCGACGTTCTCCAGCTCCTCGTCTTCGAGTATGATGTAGTCGTTCTCGCCCCGCTGGTAGCCCTTCACCTCATCTTCTTCCTTAACCTCCTTGCCGGTGACGGCATCGACATAGTGGCTGACGACGCGGTTGTGGCTCTCGCGGTTGAGCGTATGGAATTGCACCTTTTCGCTATCCGAGGTCGCGGGCATCATCTGCACGGGGCAGGTGACCAGCGAGAGCTTGAGGTAGCCTTTCCAGTAGGGACGAACCGCCACGACATTCTCCGATCAGGCCGCCCGTTTTTTGGAGCCGGCGGCCGCTCGCTTCGGCTGTTCCGCTTCGGCACCGGTTTTTGCCGCTGCACGTTTCGGCTTCTTTTTCGTCGACGCCAGCCCCGCGCTGTCGCGCAGTGCTTGCAATAGGTCGCTCTTGTTCGAGGGAGGCGGCGATTTCTTCCTCGGCAATGCCTTGCCTTCGATCTTTGCCTTAACGAGCTCAGCGACAGCCGCGTCGTAACGGTCGTCGAAGGCTTTGGCGTCGAATGAGCCCTTCTTGGTGCTGATAATGTGCTTGGCCAGCGCCAGCATCTCGCCTTCGATCTTCATATCAGGGATGTCGTCAAAGGCTTCCTTTGCGGAACGTACCTCGTAATCAAAGTTCAGCGTTGTGCCGATAAGACCCTTGCCATGCGGTCGGATCAGCACTGTCCGGAGGCGTCGGAACAGGACGGTCTGGGCAAGGGCTGCAACCTTATCCTGGCGCATGCCGTCGCGCAGCAGCTTGTAAGCGTCGGCGCCCATCTTGTCGGGCGCTAGGTAATATGGCTTGTCGAAATAAACGTCATCGATCTCGTTACAGGGAACGAATGCCACAATCTTCAGCGTCTTGTCGCTGTCCGGGATTGCCGCTGCAACCTCGTCAGGTTCGAGTACGACATAGTCGCCGTTCTCGATCTCGTATCCTTTGACTTGGTCGTCGCGTTCGACCGGCTCGCCGGTTTCGCTGTCCACGAATTCACGACGGACGCGATTTCCCGTGGCACGGTTGAGCGTATTGAAGGCGATGCGTTCGGACGAGGACGCGGCCGTATACAGCGCAACCGCACAGGCCACTTCTCCGAACTTAATGAAGCCCTTCCAGTTCGCCCGCGCAGMAACCATCGCACTCGCACTCCGACACAACCTATACGCTTCGATAAATTGACTCACCGGCAATATTGTTCCGAGTCATGACGAATCTAATTTCGAGGAGTAGGTCACCGCGCAACGTATGGACTTGCAGGCCCACAGCGGGCCGTCTTGTTTGCGTCTCTCTTGGACTGTGCCTATGCCGACCCATATAGGTTTGGCGGGCTAGCGTCACGGTGCGCGACGCGTCACTTTGGAACGAGCAAGCCTCGACGTCATCGTCCTTAGCGAAATCGGACAAGGCGATTGCCGACCGCAAGATCAAGGTGGCTGGCATTAAAACGAAGCTCGGGCAGCTCACGTCGATGCTCGATATTTCAAGACCAACCCAGCGGTCATGTCACTTTGAGGACCTCCTACTGAACGGTAGGTACTTTTAGTGAGCGAATGAGCCAATACCTGCATCCCGAGGGTCGACCGGGAATTACTATTGCGGGTAGCCCACGATCCATACGGAGCTGCTTGTTCCTTGATCGGAGAAACGGCCTGCCGGCGCAGTTTCACACAACCCTGGTCCGTGCTGTCAGACAACAGTGCTGCGCGCCGAAAGATTGCCACCGTTGGTAAGGAAATTAAAGGCCTGCCAGCCGGCCAGCCGACAGGCCCATTTTGAAGCGCGTCAGAGAAGGATAAAAGACCACGCTTCACGGACTTCGAAGACCCACGCTTGTGGTGACGGGTCTTCTCGATGAGCGTAGCTGAAAGGTAAAGACTGCGCCCATTCGGCTCCGCTCGATGCAACGCCGTGCGCCCAAATCAGGTTCCTTCTAAAGCAGAAAAAGCAACGATCAGCTAAAGTGAGGCGATCCGCGGGCACCAACGAACTAGGGCATCCCCGCGCTGTCTGGAGGTTGTCTTGCCCGTACTGCATCAGCAAGGCGTCGACTTGGTCGTCGAGTTACTCGAAACAGCTGATAGTCCCGAAATTCCATCCGAGTTCGAGATACGAAATCTGCTGCGTAGGGCAGCCTACGTAGTTGCCAATTTACCTCGCGAACCCACGCGATAGCCCCGGCATGATGGTCTTCAATGCAAAGTACCTATCCGTCGGTCAGGGCAGGGTCTTTTCACTCTCCCATGGAACGCTCAGGAGGTCGCCACGTTGCAAGGCATGGGCGGCAGTCTCGCCGCATGTTTTGGGAGGAAAGATGATGTCGCGTCTCGCATCACTATTCGTCGCAGTATCGCTTGGTGCCATACTTGCAAGTGGCGATGCTTTTGGCGAAACCATGAAGTTCAAGGCTGATATGAAGGCAGCCAGTGAAGTTCCCCCTACCAATAGCGGGGGCACTGGTTTGGCTGAGGTTTCGGTCGACACTTCGACCAAGAAGCTAACCTGGACAATCACCTCGAGCGGGCTCACAGGGGAAGCAACCGCAGCACACTTCCATGGCCCTGCCGCGGTTGGTGAAAATGCTGGCCCTGTGGTCGACATTTCAAAAAATGTCGCTAGCGGCACCGCTGACATCACCGATGCACAACTCGCGGATCTTCAGGCAGGAAAGTGGTATCTCAACATCCATACCCAAAAATATCCTGACGGGGAGATCAGAGGCCAGGTTGAAAAGGCCCAATAACCAACATAAGGCAGGGTCCAAGCATTTATGGCCTTCTTGCTGATGTAAGGAACGAGGAACTCTTTGCCATGGTCGCGCCTCGTAGCTGATTGATCGGCTAGTAGCCAACGTTCGCTCTCTGAAAAGTCCGACGAGGAATGTGACTAGAATCGACGGGCCCAATCTATAGGGCGGCATTCGGGCTAATTGCGCCTTGACGCCGAGGCCCCACAGTGCGGCCTGCAGTTTACATGGTTGTTGCTAAGTTCACCGTGATAGTTGGCAGCAAGCGCGAGCAGCCCAGCACACAAGCAAGCAGCAACCCGCCAAACCACAGTTGACGGCGGCCATGGCCACTTCTTCCGCTGCCAACCAACGCGCAATCGAGTCGCCGATTTCTAATACCTGTCGACAGTGCAGTTCCAAGGGAACCTTCACCAAGCACAGGTGTTAGCGTTCAGAACGGAGACCGCCATGAAGACCGAGGGATCAACATCAAAGAAAAAAGGTGAKGCCAATCGGACGCCCATGTCGGATGCCCAAGGGCAATTTGCCAAATCAAAGGCCGACCGAAACAACGACGGCATTTCCAGTGCCAATCCGCGGGTGCTTACGGAGATGCCACGTTCCCGCTGAAACGAGAGCGATAGTTATCGGTAGAAGCGCCTCTGCAAATTAGTTTGCTCCGTCGTTGGCCTCAGAGTAGTGGGAGAAGACCATGGCTAAGATCATACCAGGCTGGAAGGCCCGCCAAGGCAACCGGGGAACAAAGGTACTGCTTGTTTTAGTTTTCGCGCTGCTCCTTGCCGCCAKAGCTTGGGCTGGGGCGGAATTTTATGGCGAAATGATCGATCAGAACGCTAGCCAACCCACCGCGCTGCCTGACTAAGTGTCGAGATGGCTACTCGCGTGGAGGCCCTTTCGCGTCCCGGCGCTCAAGTCGCAGGGGGCAATTCTATGAGTGCGGACACCGGCGAAAGAAAAAAGCGTCGTGAACGGCGCAAGTTGCGCAGAGAGAAGCAGCGGGCGGAAAACATTGAACGCGCTGACAAGATGCATTCCACGCGCTTGGCAACGACAGAAAAGCGCGAGGATCCCGTATCCCGCTTGGA
>NZ_JBFUIP010000206.1:0-8864 GCF_056401815.1 Aminobacter sp. P4_D5
GTGTTCCCTACTACTGCTTCCACGATGCCGATGTCCGGCCCGAGGGCGCCACCTTCACCGAGAGCGCCAAGCGCCTCGACGATATCGCCGACCATTTCGAAGGCAAGATGAAGCAGACCGGCGTCAAGCTGCTTTGGGGGACTGCGAACCTGTTTTCCAACCGCCGCTTCATGTCGGGTGCTGCCACCAATCCCGATCCCGACGTCTTCGCCTATGCGGCCGCGACAGTGAAGCATTGCATCGACGTCACCAAGCGCCTCAAGGGCGAGAACTACGTGCTGTGGGGCGGCCGTGAGGGTTATGAGACACTGCTCAACACCGACATGGGCCGCGAGCTCGACCAGATGGGTCGTTTCCTCAATCTGGTCGTCGACTACAAGCACAAGATCGGCTTCACCGGCACCATCTTGATCGAGCCCAAGCCGCAGGAGCCGACCAAGCACCAGTATGATTATGACGTCGCCACCGTTTACGGCTTCCTCCGGAAGTACGGGCTTGAGAACGAAGTGAAGGTCAATATCGAACAGGGCCACGCGATCCTTGCCGGCCACTCCTTCGAACACGAGCTCGCGACCGCCAACGCGCTCGGCATCTTCGGTTCGATCGACATGAATCGCAACGACTACCAGTCGGGCTGGGATACCGACCAGTTCCCCAACAATGTGCCCGAAATGGCGCTTGCCTATTACCAGGTGCTTGCAGGCGGCGGCTTCAAGACGGGCGGCACCAATTTCGACGCCAAGCTGCGCCGCCAGTCGCTCGATCCCGAGGACCTGCTGATCGCCCATGTCGGTGGCATGGACGCCTGCGCCCGCGGCCTCAAGGCAGCAGCGAAGATGATCGAGGACAAGGCGCTGTCCGCCCCGCTCGACACCCGCTACGCTGGCTGGAATACGGCCGAAGCCAAGGCGATGCTGGCCGGCCAGCGCACACTCGAAGACATCTCCGCCCGCGTGATCAAGGACGGCATCGAGCCGCAGCCGAAGTCGGGCCGGCAGGAGTATTTGGAAAACGTCGTCAACTGTTACGTTTGATGCCGCAACCAATCGGCGAGGGGGAATCAGCACTTCCCCCTTGCCGCCGTAATGCCTCTTTCTCGCCCTCAAGACGCCCGTCGAATCAGTGACTTACGGCGTATGAGACGGGAACAAAAGACTTTCACCACATATTCCAACGAGCCTGAGATCGACGCCCTGCTTTGCCGGTCGCAGACCGCTTCATTCGTCGATCGCCTGATGGCCCTGCCTCCGCTTGTGGAGGCCGAACAGTCGAACGATTGGAGCCGGGCGGTTGCTCTGCGGCTCGAAGCCGTGCTTGCCCAGAGCATGCGATCGCGCATCGGTTCGGAAAGCCGCGCCGCCTGACAGCTCGAGTTTGACGAACGAAGGATGGTCCGCCATCCTTCGTTCATGATACGCGCCGTGCTTCTGGACCTTTCCGGCGTCGTCTATGACGGCGGCACGCCGATACCGGGCGCGGTCGATGCTGTGGAGCGGTTGCGGTCGGCAGGCCTGGCCGTTCGCTTCGTCAGCAACACCACACGCTCGCCGCACCTAGCGATCATCAAGCAACTCGCCGGCCTCGGTGTCGTCGTCAGAGACGACGAATTGCTGACGCCTGCGCGAGCGGCCGTGGATTGGCTGCGCGCGCATGGATGCTCGCCGCATCTGCTTGTCCATCCCGATCTTGAGCCGGAATTCGTCGGATGTGGAAACGGGCCGCGTAAAGCAGTGGTCGTTGGCGATGCCGGCGAGGCGTTCGACTATGTGAAGCTCAACCGGGCATTCCGCGAACTGATCGGCGGCGCGGAATTCCTGGCGCTTGCCACCAACCGCACGTTCAAGGATGCCGACGGCAAGCTCAGCCTCGATGCCGGTGCCTTCGTCACCGCGCTGGAATTTGCCAGCGGCCGGCGGGCGACCGTGCTCGGAAAACCATCGCCCGACTTCTTCCATGCCGCGCTCGCGGGGCTGGGTTGTGCATCCGGTGACGCGGTGATGGTCGGCGATGATGCCGAGAGCGATGTCGCCGGGGCGTTGAGGGCTGGCATGGGTGCGGGCCTGCTCGTTCGGACGGGCAAATATCGTCCGGGCGATGAGGCGAGGTTTGATCCCGCGCCCACGGCTCTGGTCGACGATCTCACGGCCGCAGTCGAGTGGATTATGGCGAACCGAGGCTAACCTCGCCGTAGCCTGACTGGCGCTGCGCCGAATGCGTGGGAAAAACTGCGCGAGAAGACTGCCGCCGAGGAAAAACCGGTACGCTCGGCCACTTCGGCCATGCTGACCTTGGTGTCGATCACCAGCCGGCGGGCAGCACTCAGGCGCAGGCGGAGATAGTAAGCACCGGGGGTCTCGCCGATCGAGGCACGGAAGATGCTTTCCAACGTCCGCGAAGTCACGCCCGCGCGCTTGGCGATTGCTGCGATGGTCAGCGGCTGGTCGACATGCGCCTCCATCAGACGGACGGCCTGGGCAAGACGCGAGTCGTAGCCGTCGAGCCGGCCGAGCGAAACCAGAGGCTGGGCGTCGGTCGCCGCGCGCGACTGGTCGTAGATGAACACGCTGGCGACATCGAGCGCGACTGCCATGCCGAGTCGTGAACGCACAAGATGCAGCATCAGGTCGAAAGTCGGCGCGGCACCGCCGCAGGTGAACACCGGCCCGTCGATGATGTAGCGGTCGGGCCGCACGTCGATTTCAGGAAAGGCAGTGGAAAAATCCTCCATGTCTTCCCAATGGGTGGTGGCGGCGCGTCCTTCGAGCAAACCGGCGCGCGCGACGAGCCATGTGCCGGCTTCGACACCGCCGACCGCGCGTGCGCTGCGGGCTGCTCGCCGCAAGCCGCCAAGCAGCTTCGAGGTGGCGTAGCCTTGCGTGCCGAAGCCGGCGATGACGACGATCACGTCACTTGTCTCGTCGGGGTCGAAGGCGCCGCTGACTGCCACCGGTAGGCCGCAGGTGGTGATCGCCGGCTCGCCAGTTGTCGAGACCAGCCGGAAATCGAACAGTGTTTCGCCAGCTATGCGATTGGCCGCGCGCAGCGGGTCGATGGCCGAGGCCACGCACATGATCGACGCGCCGGAGAACACCAGCATCGTCACCTTGAGCGGCATGCGCTCGGCGCGAAAGATCGTAGGTTTTTCGCCTTTTGCCATTTTGATTTCGTAAAATGCAAAACAGACTTCTGCAAGTCAGGCATGCTGATCGCATATCCGATTGGGAGGAAGTCCGATGCCGCTTGCCATGAACCAGGACGTGTTCATCACCTGTGCCGTGACCGGTTCCGGCGGCACGCAGGACCGTAGCCCGCATGTGCCGCGCTCGCCCAAGCAGATCGCAGACTCAGCCATCGATGCCGCCAAGGCGGGTGCTGCGATCGTCCATTGCCATGTCCGCGACCCTGAGACTGGCAAGCCGCGCCGCGACATTCACCTTTACCGCGAAGTGACCGAGCGCATTCGCGACGCCAATGTCGATGTCGTGCTGAACCTCACCGCAGGCATGGGCGGCGACATGGTGTTCGGTTCGCCGGAAGCGCCGCTGCCGCTCAAGCAAGCCGGCACCGACATGGGCGGCGCCACCAACCGCATGGAGCATGTGCGCCAGTGCCTGCCGGAAATTTGCACGCTTGATTGTGGCACGATGAATTTCGCCGAGGCCGACTACGTCATGACCAACACACCCGGCATGCTGCGTGCCATGGGTGGCATGATGACGGCCATGGGCGTCAAGCCGGAGATCGAGGCTTTCGACACCGGTCATCTGTGGTTTGCCAAGCAATTGGTCGAAGAAGGCGTGCTCAAGCCCGACGCGCTGGTGCAGCTGTGCATGGGCGTGCCGTGGGGTGCGCCCGACGACCTCAACACCTTCATGGCGATGGTCAACAATGTGCCGTCGACCTGGAACTGGTCGGCCTTTTCGTTGGGGCGCAACCAGATGGCTTATGCGGCAGCCGCAGTGATTGCCGGTGGCAATGTGCGTGTTGGCCTCGAAGACAATCTGTGGCTCGGCAAGGGCGTGCTCGCCACCAACGCGCAGCTGGTCGAACGCGCTGTCAGCATCGTCGAGAATCTCGGCGCGCGGGTGCTCGGACCGGAGGAGGTTCGCAAGAAGCTCAATCTGACCAAACGGGCACCGATTGCAACGTGATGGAGATGTCGATCGGCAAGAGGAGGTTGACATGACCACAGTCAAATTCACCGCCATGAAGGATGGCGACAAGGACGACTATACGTTCTTGACGGCCCATGAGATCGACTATGCCGCCAAGACCGGCGATCGTCTGCTCGGCGCGCTGGTCCAACTCGACGAGGGATTGTCGGGCTACAAGATCAGCCGTCTCGGCCACTCGCTGCAGGCAGCCACACGCGCCTTTCGCGACGGCGCGGACACCGACTGGATCGCCTGTGCACTCTTGCACGACATCGGTGACATCTACGCGCCTTACAATCACGACGAATACGCAGCGGCGATCCTGAAACCTTTCGTGCGCGAGCAGTGCGCCTGGGTAGTGGAAAAGCACGGCGACTTCCAGCGCCTCTATTATGCGCATCATCTCGGCGGCGACCGCCACGCTCGCGATAAATTCGCCGGCCATGCCTATTACAACGATTGCGACCAGTTCTGCGAACGTTGGGACCAGTCGAGCTTCGACCCTGACTACGAAACCTTGCCGATCGCGTTTTTCCGACCCTTCGTGATCGAGGTCTTCGCCCGCAAGGCCTACGACCCGGCTGTCATCCGCGTCGGCGAACGCGTTGCGCTGGTCAATCCTGAAACAGCCAAAGAGAGAAGCGGAGCGCCCGCATGAGCACCATCACCAAAGCAGCCGCCATCGGTGGCGGGGTCATCGGCGCCGGTTGGGTGGCTCGGTTGCTGCTCAACGGCATTGACGTTTCGATCTTCGACCCCGATCCCGAGGCCTCGCGCAAGGTCGGCGAAGTGATGAAAGGCGCGCGCCGCGCCTACAAGCAGATGCTGCCCGGCGGCCTGCCCAAGGAGGGCAGACTGACCTTCGCCAAGACCATAGCCGAGGCGGTCGCCGACGCTGATTTCATCCAGGAAAGCGTGCCTGAAAGACTCGACCTCAAGCACAAGGTGCTGGCCGAGATCGATTTTCATGCACCCGCCAATGCGATCATCGGTTCGTCGACCTCGGGCATCAAGCCGTCCGACATGCAGGTGGCGATGAAGAAGCACCCTGAAAGACTGGTCGTCGGCCATCCGTTCAACCCGGTCTATCTGTTGCCGATCGTCGAGATCGTCGGCGGCGAGCAGACATTTCCCGAGGCGATCGAGGTCGCCAAGGAAATCTATGCGTCGATCGGCATGAAGCCGGTCGTCATCCGCAAGGAGATCGAGGCTTTTGTCGGCGACCGGCTGCTCGAAGCTGCCTGGCGCGAGGCGCTGTGGCTGATCAAGGACGGCATCTGCACGGTCGAGGAACTCGACGACATCATGCGCTATGGCTTTGGCCTGCGCTGGGCGCAGATGGGCATGTTCCAGGTCTATCGCGTTGCCGGCGGCGAGGCGGGCATGCGCCACTTCATGGCGCAGTTCGGGCCATGCCTGAAATGGCCGTGGACCAAGCTGATGGACGTGCCGGAGTTCAACGACGAGCTTGTCGACCTGATCGCCACGCAGTCGGACGAGCAATCCGACAAATGGTCGATCCGCGAGCTGGAAAGGATCCGAGACGACAATCTGGTCGCGATCATGGAGGCGCTGTCAAAGCAGAACAAGGGCAAGGGCTGGGGTGCCGGCGCGCTGTACAAGGACTACACCAAGCAGCTTTCCAAGCTCGCTGCCACCAAGGTGTCGAAGGCCGCCGAAAAGGCAAGGGCCGAAAAGCCGAAGAAGAAAAAGAAGGCCTGACGCAATGAAACGCATCGTGCGTCCTTCGAGGCTCCCCTTCGACAAGCTCAGGGTCGCACCTCAGGATGAGGACCGTCTGCACAAGCCTTTCCGTTCGAGGGTGTCGCGCGCAGCCGGTCCTCATCCTGAGGTGAGAGCGCAGCGAGCCTCGAAGGACGCACATTCAACCTGACAGGTGATTTCATGCATTTCGGACTTTCCGAGGAACAGCAACTCATTGTCGACACGACGCGCGCCTTTGTCGAAAACGAGCTTTATCCGCATGAGCAGGAGGTCGAACGAACTGGCCATCTCCGGCGTGAGTTGATCGAGGAGATCAAGGCCAAGGCGATCGCCGCAGGGCTTTACGCCGCCAACATGCCGGCGGAGGTCGGCGGTGCCGGGCTCGATACGCTGACCTGGCTGCTCTACGAAAAGGAGCTTGGCCGCGCCAACTATGCGCTGCACTGGACCTGCGTTGCGCGGCCGTCGAACATCCTGCTCGCGGGCACGCCGGAGCAGCGGGAAAAGTACCTCTTTCCGTGCATTCGCGGCGAGAAGTCGGACTGCCTGGCCATGACCGAGCCGGGCGCTGGCTCCGACCTGCGCGGCATGAAGGCATCGGCTGTTCAGGACGGCAGCGACTGGGTGCTCAACGGCACCAAGCATTTCATCAGCCACGCCGACATCGCTGACTTCGCCATCGTCTTCATGGCCTCGGGCGAAGAAGACAGTCCGCGCGGCAAGCGCAAGAAGATCACCGCCTTCTTCGTCGACAAGGGCACGCCGGGCTTCACGGTGCGCGACGGCTACCGAAATGTCTCGCATCGCGGCTACACCAATTCGGTGCTGGAGTTCGACGACTGCCGGCTGCCGGGGAGCCAGGTACTGGGCGAGGTCCACAAGGGCTTCGAGGTCGCCAATTCATGGCTGGGGGCGACCCGCCTGCAGGTCGGCGCCACATGCCTTGGCCGAGCCGAACGCGCGCTTGGCCACGCCATCGAATATGCCGCTCAACGCGAGCAGTTCGGCCAGCAGATCGGCAAGTTCCAGGGCGTATCGTTCAAGCTCGCCGACATGGCGACCGAGCTCAAGGCGGCGGAGCTGATGGTGATGGAGGCTGGCTGGAAATACGACCAGGGCACAGTTACCGACCAGGACATGGCGATGGCCAAGCTCAAGGCCACCGAGATGCTGGCTTTCGTCGCCGACGAGGCGATCCAGATCCATGGCGGCATGGGGCTGATGGACGACCTGCCGCTCGAGCGTATCTGGCGCGACGCGCGCGTCGAGCGCATCTGGGAAGGTACGTCAGAAATCCAGAGGCATATCATTTCGCGCGCGCTGCTCAGAGCGGTGGGGGGATGATGGGCGCGACAGAACTCCCACAAGGAGAGAAGGGGAGGCGTCGAGCATGAGCCGCCTCGAACGCCTCCTGCGTCCTAAATCCATCGCCGTATTCGGCGGTTCCCAGGCTGCGGCCGTGGTTAAGCAGTGTCTCAAGATGGGCTTTTCTGGCGACATCTGGCCGGTGCATCCGACCAAGGACGAGGTCGAAGGCATCAAGACCTTCCGTTCGGTTGCCGAACTGCCTGCGGCGCCCGACGCCGCCTTTGTCGGGGTCAACCGCTTCCTGACGCTCGAAGTTATCAAGGCACTGGCCGAGCGCGGGGCAGGCGGTGCGATCTGCTTTGCCTCGGGCTTCCTCGAGGCCGGCAACGACGATGCCGACGGTGAGCGCTTGCAGGCCGAACTGGTCGCGGCCGCCGGTGCGATGCCTGTCATCGGACCCAACTGCTACGGCCTGATCAACTATGCCGATGGCGCGCTGCTGTGGCCCGACCAGCATGGCGGCCAGCGGCTGGCGCAGGGCACCCGCGGCGCAGCCATCATCACCCAGTCCTCCAACATCGCCTGCAATTTGACCATGCAGAAGCGCGGCCTGCCGGTCGCCTTCCTGATGACGGCAGGCAATCAGGCGCAGACCGGCCTGTCGGAGATGGCGCTCGGCCTGATCGAGGATGAGCGGGTATCCTGCCTTGGCCTGCACATCGAAGGTTTCGACAAGGTTGCCGGTTTCGAGCGGCTTGCCGCGCGGGCGCGTGAGCTGAACAAGCCTATTGTCGCCATGAAGGTCGGCCGCTCCGAACAGGCGCGGGCAGCGACCATCTCGCACACCGCCTCGCTTGCCGGCTCGGACGCGGCTTCCGACGCTTTCCTCAAACGCCTCGGCATCGCGCGAGTCGACACCATCCCGTCATTCCTCGAGGCGCTGAAGCTGCTGCACGCGCTTGGGCCGTTGCCTGGCCGCAGGCTTTCGTCGATGAGCTGTTCGGGCGGCGAGGCGTCGGTCATGGCTGACAGTGTTGAGGGCCGTGGCTTACATTTCCCCGCACTCTCACCTGATCACTATGCGCGGGTAAAATCGACGCTCGGCGCTTTCGTCGCGGTCGCCAATCCGCTCGACTATCACACCTTCATCTGGAACGACGAAGCGGCGATGACGGCGACCTTCACGGCGATGGTATCTGGTGGCTTCGACCTCAACATCCTGGTGCTGGACTTTCCGCGCAACGACCGCTGCTCGGATGCCGACTGGTGGCCGACCGTCAGGGCGTTCGAGGCAGCGCTGAAGGCCAATTCCGCGCGCGGTGCGGTGGTGGCGTCCATGTCGGAAAACCTGACCGAAGAGCACGCAACCGAGCTGTTTCGACGTGGCATCGTGCCGTTGCAGGGCATTGCCGAGGCGATGGACGCGGCGGAGGCGGCGGCGTTTGTGGGAGAGGCTTGGGCGAAGCCGGTTGCTGCGAGGGTGAGCGCGAGTTCGCCCCCCTCTGGCCTGCCGGCCATCTCCCCCTCAAGGGGGGAGATCATTCGCGTCTGTGACGGCGCCTTTTCCGCGACCGCAGAGGCTGTTGGAGCGACATCTCAGATTGGCCAGGGCGTGGATGCAGGCCTGATCTCCCCCCTTGAGGGGGAGATGGCCGGCAGGCCAGAGGGGGGTGTTTC
>NZ_JBFUIP010000207.1:0-8661 GCF_056401815.1 Aminobacter sp. P4_D5
GATCCGGGCAACGTCGGGATCGGTTGCATCCAGTGAACTGTCGACCTTGAGGCCGTGGCCGTCCTCGGCAAGCGTTAAAGTGCCCGACCGAGTCCGCGCCAGCGGCAGTCCAGTATGATTGATCAGAAACGACACGTCGTCCCGCCCGATTGCCGCGCGGAAAGCGCCTGGGTGGATGATCTCCTTGAACAGGCTGCCTATGATGGCCGGCTGATTGAACACAGCTGCATAGCCAGAGACGTTCACCGCACCGTCATCGGCCCGAAACTCGGCGGGTAGACCGCCGCGGATTTCACGCTGCATCGTCGTTCTTCCCTTCGTTCTCGTCCAATGGCGGGCCGCCGTTGTCACCAATTCCGCGAACCGGCACCTGCCCAAGTTTGTCAATCGGCAGCATTGCGCCCTGCATGTGAAGTTTGGCGGCAGCACCTCCATGTGCTGGCCGGTTTTCCATCTCGCGCGCCTCATCTGGGGACATCTGGCCAGTGGTGATCGCGCGGGCATAACCTTCCATGCGGGTCTTGAAATCACCGCGCAGGAGACCGTCGACATTCATCTCGACGTACTGTCGGTTGTTGCCTCGGCCGAAGAGCTTCAGGTTCAGCTCCTGTTCGAATTGCTCAATCCAGCGTCGCAAGGTGTGCTTCGTCAGCATCAAGTCTTGCTGTTCGGTGTTGGTGAATGTGCCGTGGGTGAGATCCTGCAAGAAGACAGGAGGCAGGGAATAAATGCGGGCAATCTGCTCGATGACGAAGCGCTGGAGGGCGACGAGCTGGCTCTTCTCGGGGTCCACGCCGATCGGCGTAAGCGTGTGGCCAGTCGGCACCGAGAGCGCCAGTTTCTTCTTGCTTGCCGCCTCACGGACGGCCAATTCCATGTCGGCGCTGGACCGCTCAAGAGCGCCGGGCGAGTTGAAGGGCCCAGTGAGCACGAACGGCGGTACGCCTCCATTCTGGAAGAACTTCGAGCCGTAGTCTGTGGCCGCTATCGCCAGGCCGATGGCATCCTTGTTCGACAGGATCGGTGAACGATGCCCCAACATGTCAGCCTTGAGCATGAATGCGAGGTCGATGATTTCGGCCGCCTCATATCGGTGCGTCTTGCGGCCGTCCCGATGCTCGTAGAACTTTCGCCCTTCCTGTCTTTTGACCGTGGTCTTGCCTGGCTCCAATGGCCAAAGGTTCGTCACCTTGTTGAGTGCGTTGCGCTCGATGAACGTGTACGTCCTACCGCCGGTGAACACCTGATCGAACACGTGTTTCCGCCAGTCGAACGACGACAGTTCGTCATTCACCGCGTCGTGCAAGATGGTGGCAAGACCGCCCTTGACCTTCTCGCGCCCCTTTTCCATCCGGCGAAATAGATGCAATGGCAGACCGGCCAGAGTGCCTGACAGGAAATTCACCGCTGCCCAGACCGCCGGCACACCAAGCGCCCTCTCGAGTGTCACGGTGATGCCTGTAGTGGAGACACCCTGCAGTCCCAGGAACTCGACGATGCTCGCAGACGAGATCGGAACCCTTGGGTCTTCGATCGATGCGCGCTTTTCGAGCGCGGCTGAGACGGCTGCTTCGATTTGGCGTTGATTTGGTCCGAAGATACCCATTAGGCCGCCTGATATTTAAAGTTGGGATCATCCCAGGGTGACGTCGCAGGTGCCCCGCCGAGCTCATTGTCAGCGGCACCGGCGGCCATCGCCGTTGTGACCAGACCGTCGATGCGACCGCGAGATCGCTTCTTGTCGAACGCCCGGTTGCCCTGGCCGTCACTGTCGAGGAATGCGTTACCGGCGCACATGTAGGTCACCGGCGAATTGTCGATGGTGATCGTTCGGGCAAGGATGCGGTCTTCCAATTTTTCTACCGAGCGCGGCATGCAAAGAGCGCGGTCTTCGAAGACGATGCGCTTGCCTTGGCCATGGGCGATAAGCTTCAGGCCCCGACCCTCGGGCTCATCCGGGCCTTTGAAACGCCACACCGGAAACCCGATGTCCTCGCACGCCGCAATGAAATCAGCCATGCCGGCCGGATCAAATGCCAGAAACTGCACGTCGTGTTCAGCGACGAGCTCTTTCACCCTGGCTGCAACAAAGGTCTTGTCGATCACGGCCCCAGGCACCGCAGTGAAATCTATTGCCGGATCCGCGTCCCACTCAACGTATTTAGCGTTGTCGGCGAGCGCGCGCTCTTTCAGCCCGCTTTGTGTCGTCCAGTACCMGGTCTTTGCGTAGAGATGCCCGTCATCTCCAATCCAGATCGCAGTCAGCGCGGTCAGATCATTCTTGTCGGACAGATCGAGCGACAGCCAACACTTGCGACCCTTCTGCTGCTTTACGTCGACAGCCGCTTGCACTGCCGCCCAAGCTTCTTCGGCAATCCAGAAATCCGCCGACCCGATCGGAATGCCGAAGTACAACCGCTTGACCGAAAACGCCGTCGACAGCAGCACGCGCGCCGTATTGACCTCACCGCGGATATTCTCAATCGGAAACGTAGTGCCAAGCGCCGGCAGTGCCTTTGGCCAGCAATCCTCGTTGTCGAACACCTTCTCACGATCGGCCTTGTCGACACGAGCAATGAAGGCGAAAGCCTCATCGTCGAGAACTTCGCCGGTGGTGACCTTCTGATAGAACTCCGAGTAGTCGGTGCCGACGATCTGTGTCGAAGCCGGTGTGTTCGTGCCGAGCAACATCAGGGCATCGCCGGGCATCTTTGCGATGGCACGTTTCCACGTTTCGATCGAGGTATTCGACTTGAACTCGTGGATCTCGTCGGCCGCCACCAGCGTCGGGCGCGGGCCGGAGATGGCCTCGCCATTCGCGAGCGACTGAAACTTGCTTCCCGAGTCCGGAAACTCGATTTTCCAAGCGTTGTCGCCTTCGCCGCGGATAAGGACTTCGCAGCGTGAAACGAGCGAGTCGTCTTCGTCTTCCTCGCCGCCGGGGATATTGGCGCGGCACATGGCAACTGCGTCTTTAAACAGAACGTTCGCCGTCGCGCGATCCTGACCGATGGAATAAACCTCGGCACGCTTCACGCCGTAGAAGCCCCCCATGTACAGCCCGGTGGCCGCCATCCATGGGCTTTTGGCCTGTCCCTTCCCAGTCTCGACCCAAGCAGATCGAAAGCGCATGCGGCCGCTCGCCATGCGCCAGCCGAACAGCGACCCACTGCAGAAGACTTGCCAGGGCAGCAGATGGAACGGCCGACCTTCATGCGCGCCGGCTGTGATGCTCAATACAGCAGGCGAAAACCCAATCGCACGCGCCGCAGCATCAGGGCGCCAATGGAGCCCGCGTGCCGTGCCGTCCTTCAAATCCTTCAGGTGCCGCTGGGCAGCGGCGAGGTGATGTTCTCCTGCAATAATCCTGCCGGCGAGCACATCGCTCGCGTACTGGCTGGTCGGATCATTTGGATACTGGCTTGAGGTACGCGTCGGCCGCCCGAGACTTTTTCTTGCCACGCTGCACCTGTGTCACCTTTCCACGACGGGCCGGAGCGATACCCAGCTCGGCCTCAATGACGCGGATTGCTTCGTCGGCCTGGCGCATCACCGACCAATGCGGGTTCCATTGGCCAACCTTGGCGCGCTTGCCTTTCAGCACCGGGCCATGTTCGGCGACATGCCGTGAGGATCGCTCGTATTGCACTCTGAACTCGACCAGGCGCTTGATTGCGTGGCCGTTCGAGACTGCCAGCGTGCCTGCATCTTGAAGCTCGCGAGCTACGATGCCCCACTGCTCATGCGCCTCTGCAATGTCTAGCTCGTCGACATAGAGCGATGACCAATCCGGCTCGACCGGAACACCGTCGCCGCCCTGAATTGCGTTGAAGCTCATGGGGTTACCCGCAAAAGGGGCGACATCCCCCCTCCCTGGAATTCATCTCGGTGCGAATGGAGGGGGGACACGGGTCCTGGCCGCGATCCCTGCGGAATTTTGACCCACCCCCTGTCGTCGTACTACTTCCGACTGTCGTCTCCATCTGAAGGCGAAATAGCTCGGTATTGACCTCTTATTCGCATCGGCACCTAATCAGGACGGGACACAGGGTGGGGCGGTGCACGAGGTAGCTGTATKGCCAAAGCGGCAATCAATCCGCCAGTTCGTCAAGTTGCGGATCCTCACTATCAGGCAGATTGCAGATTTGCCTTAGAGCCGTCTTTCGTCGGCCTCGCCAAGAATGCCATCAGAGCGGGATGGGAACCCAAGGAAGTCGCTTACGCCCTTATGGTGCTGGCCGCTGCCGATCTCCAGGAATGTTCCAAGGATGATCCGGATCTACCGGTCGCCCGTTGATGTCGCTACCGATGGCATAGCCTCGCGCTTCCTCCTTCTGGATCAGCGCATCGTGGTCAGATTTGCAGACGCTCTCGGTGTTCTGCAGGCTGAAGAACAACGCCGGGTCGCCCTTATGCGGCTTCTTATGATTGACCACTGCCGCGCGGGGATGGTGCCGATTGCCTGTGACAAGCAAGCAGCCGCAGCGCTGGCAAGTGTATAGATCCCGGAGCAGCGCCTGTTGGCGTGTGCCATGCGGCCCGTACCACCGTTTGTCCTTGTACAGCCTGCGATAGTTCTCAGCTTCCGGTCTACGGAAGTGCCGACGCTTCTTGTCAGTTAGCGCCACGTCTGATTACCTGCTGTGGGGTTTGATTGTTTTTCAATCGGTAAGGCGGGAATGGAACTTCACGAGATCATAGCGCCGGCAGTCGTTGCGGCGCTCGTTTCAGGCGTCGTATCTATTGGGGCGGCTATCATCAACAACCGCTACGCACGATCGATGCACCAAGATCGCCTGAAGGCAGACGCTGACCTCGCGGAAAAGAAATTTCGCTACGAGCGCGCACTGGCTGACTGGAAACGAAAGACCGATTTGGCAGAAGAGGTATTGGCGGGTTTCTACAAAGCACGTGCCTTGTTTCAATCGGCAAGACATCCTCTCTCCCGTGGCCACGAGGGGGCCTCGAGAAAACCGGAGGATGGCGAAACTCCGGAGCAAACATCAAGACGGAATGCGGTCTTTGCCCCGCTCGAGCGCCTCAACAAGGAGGTCGATTTTCTCACAGAACTCACGTCGCTGAGATATCGGTTCTCTGCCCTGTTCGGTGCAGAAGGAGACAAGCCCTTTTCCGAAATCATTGCTACCTACAACGCTGTTCAGCGCGCTACCTACGCCCTTTTAGACGATGGCCTTTCCCGTAGTGAACAACGCGAGATGCGTCTTGAAGATGTCATTTGGGGAGTGGGCGAAGACGACAAAACTGCAAAAACTCTGGACGACGCGGTACGCACCGTAGAGGAGCTATGCCGTCCAGTTTTGTTGTCCCAACCCAATTAGCCTCGTCCGTCCGCCGTCCTGCTACTGCGAGGCTTTAAATGCGATTGCCACCTGTTGACGATTATCGTGCACCGTTCGTTGTACCTATCGGCCATCTGGCGATGCAGGCTGCTTACGCCGACAACAAGCTCTTCGAACTAGTCGCAGCGTGCCCTCCAAAGGCAGTTGAAGAGGCAATCACTGTTGACACCGTGGCCCACAAGCTTCGCGTATGGGACGATAAAACAAGGCCCTTTGCAGAGGAGCGTGTAAGACGTATCGCTGATCTCGACCTACGGGCGGAAGCCGAGCATGCCCTGTCTCGGTACGGTGATCTCAAACTACGTCGCAATCGTGCGATACACGACGCAGTGGAAATAGGCATTTTCGGAAGTGAAGAGACTGGTTACCTGCCGAAACCCCTTCAAGTCGAGTACCGGAGGGTGGACGGAAAGACCACGCAATCATGGCTGCACAAGGTGACGCCGGATTTGATCGCATCACTGGCCTACGAACTTTACGACCTCCAGAAGGACATGGAAGCCGTCACTTACAATCTCCGCCAACAGCGCGAAGCGCCTGACGCGTAGGCGCCCGCAGCGGTCTTATTACCACTTCCCTTGATCTCGCTTAGCTCCTCGGCCTGCTTGACCTTGTCGTGGACTACTCGTCCCAGAATAGCGCCTCGTCTCCACGGTGCGGAATGATGTGATCGACCACTGCGCTGTTTGGTGCTGGGTGCTTGCCCGTAAGCAACTCGCCGGTGCGCTGGCAGGCTTACAGGTCGCGATCGAGGATGAGGCGGCGAAGCTTCTGCCACCGGGCATTTGTACCAGATACGCCATGCGTTGGAGGTGGAGCGTTGCCTATCCCGTTCTCGCTCATCCCTTGGGGCCGGGCTGTAGCGGCTGGATAGGCCGCCAAGCGTGGGCTTGATGTTGGTGAGCTTGTCCATGGATCGCCCACTCGTCTTCTTGCCGACGGCCATCTAAACCTGATCTATTTTTCCCTATTTTAAATGGGGAGGGGAAATGCCAAGCTACTCGATAAGCTAGCGAGCGTAAGCAGGATGAACACGAGGCCCGGCGCACCTATGCCAGCTTGGTCGAGACCTACCCTGCCTGCAGCTACGACCTGATCGAGGTCCCCAAGGCGTCAGTCGACGAACGGCTGACCTTCATTCTCGACAACACCGGCAATCGCTAGCCTGACGAAACAGGCGGCGCTCGGCAGTTGCAACCCTTCGGCAAAGGTGCGGTTGCGACCGGCGCGCTTGGCCGCATAAAGGATCTTGTCGGCTCGGGCGATCGCGTCCCACAGCCCTTCGCCGGCATGGAATTCGGCAATGCCGAAGCTGCAGGTGACGACAATATCCGCAGGCAAGCTGCCAAAACGCACGCCCGCGATCTCGCGGCGCAGCCTCTCGGTCAAGCTGAATGCGTCATCGACCGAATTGTTCAGCACCATGATGAACTCTTCGCCACCGGTGCGCGCCGCGACGTCGCCCGCCTTGAGTTTCTTCTTGATGATGCCGGCGAAGCTCGCCAGCACCATATCGCCTGTGGCATGGCCGAAGCGGTCGTTGATGTTCTTGAAGCGGTCGATATCGCAGGCAACGATGCTCAACGGCTTGCTCCCCAGCGCCAGCAGCCGCGACGCCTTGCCCTGCAGTCCCCGGCGATTGAGCAGCCCGGTCAGCGGATCGCTGTCGCGCTCGGCCTTGAGCGCCAGGATGACGTCGGCGCAGGCAACGACCAGGAGCCCCAAGCCCACGGCGACGCCAATCACCGACATGGTGAACTGCGCCCAGATCCAGAACTCGGACTGGAAGAATTCTGGAGTATTGTCCTTCGGAACCGTGCCGCCGGTGAGCAGCGTGCGCACGATGAACGTCACAGCCAAGCCGAGAAGCAGCCAGAATACCGCCCTGTCGAGAACGCAGCCGCGCACGAGACGCCTGATCTTCCATACCCCACTCAGGAAGATGAAAGCCATGCCGAGATGGAGCACATAGACCCTGATCTGCAGGTCGTTGTCGACATAATAGAAATAGCACAGCGTGCCGACGATCCCAGTGAACCAGGCAGCGTGCTCGACAAGCGGTATCGACCTGCCCGAGCGCGCGAGCACGCCCTCGACCATTAGCAGCGGACCGGCCGAATAGAGCACGGATGTCACCACTATATTGAAGCCGATATCCGACGGCCACAAGGCGAGCTGAATGAACGTGGCGATGGCGAAGACCAGAAACGCCAGCGCAAACAGCATGAGGTGCCGACGCTGGCGCTCGATCAACCAGACGCAGAAAAACGTCACGGCAAACATCAGGAGCAAGGCAGAAGGGCTGAACTGCAATTTTTTCGCTGACCTCGGCGTCGTCGCTCTACTTCTGGTGGTGTTGGAGATTTACCTTCCCATAAGTAAATAAGACGATATCGAGGACGTTTGAAAACGGCCGCGACATTTCAGCCCGGTCGCTATAGGACGACGGCCTTCCAAGGGTCAGGCCGCCTGAATATGCGGGTCGATATGCGAATAGCTGTCGGCTGCGATGCGCCAGGTGGTCAACGGCTGATTGGCCCGGACGTAAACGGCAAAGTGCGCATCGGCTGGTTTGTCGAGCAAACTTCGCTCGGCAATGATCGCGTCGTCCGGGGCCACGACATCGAACACGCTGAAGTCGGGCATCTGCCACGACAAGGCACTGAGGCCTTCGCCGTAGTCGACACGGAGCGAATGCGGTGTGAACAACGCCATCGCGACGRCGAGTGCCAGACTCGCTAACGGCAGGCTGAAGAACATGCACGAGCAGCGCATGGCAGTCTCCTGGGTTTGAGGGATGCCGTGGTTACCCGCACGGCCGGGACTTCCGGAGCGCTCTGACATGGTTCGTCTACGTCCAGACGCCGTTTCTCTTTTGGTCAAACCTGTGGTTGTATATCAATCGGCCGAATTCCTCGGCTATTTGGAGGACATCATGACAGGAAACTCCAAGCCTTCAATATTAGTAACTGGCGACGAGCTAAAATCTGTAAAAAAGATGGAAAAGCTATCTCCATTAAAGACAGTTCCCCCACCATTTCCTCCTGCCGGCGACGGATTCAGCTATTGCGAAAATGGCTTATGTTACGTCGCATGCGGTAATACGTGGTATATGCTTGTTGACGAAAATGACCGGCAATATAACTGCGGATCAGGAAATGGCTTATATTTTCAATGCGGAACAAGTACTTTTCGGTGCACTTGTTGAACGTTAGGAATTGCCTCTAAGTAAACCAAAAACGAAACGCGGCAGAGGGTCAGAAAAAACAAGTCGATCGACCCTCTGCCATCACTCCAAGAA
>NZ_JBFUIP010000208.1:0-8452 GCF_056401815.1 Aminobacter sp. P4_D5
CTCGCAGGTGGAGCCGCTGCTCGACCTCGCAGGTGGAGCCGCTGCTCGACCAGATCGATGGAGAGATCGGCCAGTTCACAGCCGATGGCGCCTATGACAGCGAGCCAACCTACAAGGCCGTCGCCAACCATAGCGGCAGTGCAGCGATCGTCATACCGCCGCGTGCAAACGCAATCGAGCGGGCAGATACCGAACCTCTCAGCCAGCGGGACCGGCATATCGCGGCGATCAACATAGACGGCCGGATGAAATGGCAGGCTGCGACCAGCTACGGTAAGCGCTCGCTCGTTGAGACCGCGATCGGCCGCTACAAATCCTACGCATCCGATCAGGCATGCGTCGCGCAACTTCGATTGGCATAGTCCATCGCCGACGCGGGGGAAAAAGTAGTCGACAGTGCCCGCTCAAGCCATGTTCTGTCGTCCATTTTCGCCGTTTCCCGGCTAATCCCGCATATTCCCGGCAAAACCCTAGAACTGCCAACCGATCTTGCGCGTTACACTTTTATATCGAGCAGACAGATCACGTCGACTTCTGGCGCGTGCTACGTGGCATCCGAGACATTCAAGAGCGGCTCCAAGACTCGGCAGAGTGACGAGCATCGTGGGTCAGAGCCGAGTTGCTCGCTCTAACCAACCTTTTCCACGATCGGCGGAATTTGAACCGTTTTCACCTCAGAAGCGCCGGAATCGATGATCTCGAAGACCGCATCGAGCATTCCAGGAACATCTTGGCGAATCATTTCGATGTGATCGCCAAGCATCGCCACGAAGGGATCCCAATCGAAGCAGCCGAGCAGCGGCATACGGTCGGCGTACAGGCCTGACCCACGAAGCCAGCGCATGACTCCTTCGAGCGATATGGTCGAGTTCACGAACATGCCACGAGGCAGAGCACCCACGGTTTCGGCTAAGTGTTTCATGGCTTGCTCAGACTTCTCTGGCGCGTAACCCCACGTCAAGATGAGCCTTTCATCGACCTCGATGCCAGCTTCGGCGTGGGCTGTGCGGAAGCCCCGCACGCGCTCGGACGTATTGTGATCGTTTCCGCGCCCTCCGACAAACAGTAACGGGGTCATTTCGCCGAATTTCTTCTCGCTGTTCGCAAGCACCCGCCGCGTCAGCTCGAGCGCGCCGCCATAATTGTCCGAGATGACCGAAGGTGCTCGCGTACCTGGCAGGTCGAGGTTCACGGTACGAACGCCCGCAGCCGAGCACAGATCCACTACTCTGTCTGGATCGGTCGCACCGGTGGCGATCAGGCAGTCGACCTGATAGGACAACATGGCCCTTGCCGCTTCTATTTCCAGCGCAGGATCGCGGCGGGTACAAGTTACGATGGGAAACAACCCCCTGTCGCGCGCCATCGCCTCGAACCGCTCGACGATCGACCCGAAGTAGCGGTTGTCGTATTTTGGCACGATCATACCGATGATCTTCGAACGTTCCCGGCGCAGCACGCTTGCCTGCATATTCAGCGCATAGCCCTGCTCTTCGGCGAGCAGTGTGATCTTTTGCGCAAGCTGAGTGCTGATGCGCCGCTTCTTCCAGTTTCCGTTCAACACAGCACTCACAGCGCTTGCCGACGTGCCGGCCAGCTCGGCCAGATCGTAGATCGTCGTACGTTTTGTCAGCGTGCTYCGCTTCACGAATAAGGTCTCCACTTCCGAGCCACCTTGACATCAACGGAGATACGGAGCAATTCTGCTTCATCGATTGAGCAAGCTTGCGCAATCGATGTAGTTGCCAGCAAAGCTAAGCTGACTCGGGGAGGAGTCGGATCAGGAACCGGGACAATCGACGCGGCAGCGCAAGTTGCAACGCTCGATTTCGTGCGCCACGACGGCGAATGGCGCAGCGAGGCCTGAACTCTGACATTTCCTCCGGAAGCCTAGCTTGCGGGCCCAAATCATTGGTGGAGGAAACTTATGAAGACGCTTACTTATTTGCTTGCCTCGGCCGGCCTGGCCGTGACGCTCGGCAGCGCTGCGATGGCGCAGGAAGCTGCCACCGTTGCCTTTCTAATGCCGGACCAGGCCTCGACCCGCTACGAACAGCACGACTATCCAGGCTTCAAGGCCGAGATGGCTAAGCTTTGTCCGAGCTGCACGGTCATCTACCAGAACGCCAATGCCGACGTGGCCTTGCAGCAGCAGCAATTCAATTCCGTGATCGCCCAGGGCGCCAAGGTCATTGTTCTTGATCCGGTCGATTCCGCAGCAGCCGCGGCATTGGTCGAAATTGCCCATTCCCAGGACGTCAAGGTCATCGCATATGACCGTCCGATCCCCAGCAAGCCGGCGGACTACTACGTTTCCTTCGACAATGAAGGCATTGGCCGCGCCATCGCGCAGTCGCTTGTCGACCATCTGAAGGCTTCCGGCGTTCCAGACGGGGCAGGCGTGCTCCAAATCAACGGCTCGCCGACCGACGCTGCCGCCGGCCTCATTCGCGACGGCATCGATTCCGCCCTCGACGCATCGCCCTACAAGACACTTGCCGAATTCGACACGCCAGACTGGGCGCCGCCGAAGGCTCAAGAATGGGCTGCCGGCCAGATCACCCGCTTCGGCGACCAGATCAAGGGCATCGTTGCCGCCAACGACGGCACGGGCGGCGGTGCGATCGCAGCGCTGAAGGCAGCGGGCGCCAAGCCGGTCCCGCCGGTCACCGGCAACGACGCAACCATCGCCGCCCTGCAGCTGATCATTTCGGGCGACCAGTACAATACGATCTCGAAGCCTTCCGAAATCGTGGCGGCCGCAGCCGCCAATGTCGCCGTGAAGCTTTTGAAGGGCGAGACGCCCGAAGCGCCCAACAAGCTCTATGACACGCCCTCGCAGCTTTTTGTCCCGGCCGTCGTTACGGCTGAAAACATCAAGGCGGAGATTTTCGACAAGGGGATCAACAAGCCCGAAGAAATCTGCACCGGCGAATATGTTGAAGGTTGCCGCAAACTCGGCATCATCAACTGACGCTGCAAATTCGTGCCCGGCCGCGCTTGGCGTGGCCGGGTGCTTTCGGTCGAGAGGTCAAGGCCATGACAGCTAACATCCAGAGTATCCCCGCCAAGGGCGAGCCAGTGCTGCGGCTGCGCGGCATCTCCAAGAACTTTGGCGCAGTATCCGCGCTCACCGACATCGAGCTCGACATCAATGCCGGCGAGGTCGTGGCGCTCGTGGGCGACAACGGCGCTGGCAAGTCGACGCTTGTCAAAATTCTCGCCGGTGTGCACCAGGCGACATCAGGCACCATCGAATTCTGCGGACAAGGGGTGGTCCTCGACAGTCCCGGCACCGCACTTGGCCTTGGTATTGCGACTGTGTTCCAGGACCTGGCCTTGTGCGAAAACCTTGATGTCGTAGCCAACCTGTTTCTCGGCCATGAGATGTCGCCATGGAATCTGGACGAGGTCGCCATGGAAGTCCGCGCCTGGAGGCTCCTGCGCGAACTCGCCGCGCGAATTCCCTCTGTTCGCGAGCCCATCGCGTCCCTGTCGGGTGGCCAGCGCCAGACGGTCGCGGTGGCGCGCTCGCTTCTGCTCAACCCCAAGGTGATCATGCTCGACGAGCCCACGGCGGCGCTTGGCGTCGCTCAGACCGCCGAGGTGCTCAACCTGATCGAACGCGTCCGCGAGCGCGGCCTCGGTGTCATCATCATCAGCCACAACATGGAAGATGTGCGCGCCGTAGCTGACCGCATCGTCGTACTGCGGCTTGGACGGAACAACGGCGTGTTTTTGCCGGACGCTTCCAGCCAGGAACTCGTCGCCGCAATCACAGGCGCCACGGAAAATTCCGTCTCCAGACGTCTCGACCGCAAGGCCGGCCTGGTCAACGAAACAAGCGGGGGAGCCGCATGAGCCAGAACCTTTCAAACAACCTCTCCCAACCCGAACAGAAACTTGACCGCAGCGATGAACGCGTGCGCCGCGACGAGGGTATCTTTGGAATGATGCGCGGGTTCGCTGACCGCGTGCGCTCCGGCGACCTCGGAATGCTGCCGGTCGCCGTCGGGCTCATCGTCATTTCGGTCGTCTTTTCGGCTCTCAACCCAATTTTTCTTGCGCCCAACAACTTGGTGAACCTGCTCTTCGATTGCGCCACCGTCGGCGTCATCTCGCTCGGGATCATCTGTGTGTTGGTGCTTGGCGAGATCGACCTCTCCGTTGGCTCCATGAGCGGCCTGGCGTCCGCTATGGTGGGCGTGCTGTGGGTCAATATGGGTTGGCCCGTCGCCGGTGCGATTATCGCAGCCCTTGTCGTTGGCGCCTGCGTTGGGCTGCTTTACGCCACCCTCTACAACCGCCTCGGGATGCCGAGCTTTATTGCCACGCTCGCCGGCCTGCTGGCGTTGCTCGGCCTGCAGCTCTACATTCTCGGGCCGACTGGTTCGATCAACCTGCCCTATGCCTCGTCTCTCGTTCGCTTTGGCCAGATCCTCATCATGCCGGACTGGCTTTCGCATGGGCTAGCGCTGCTGCCAGGCATCGCGATGATCGCCAAGGGCATGCGCACCATGGGTCAGCGCCAGGCAGCCAACCTTTCAGCCCAGCCGCTCGGCACGCTTATCCTGAAAGCCATTATGCTGACCGTTGCGCTCGAACTGGCAGTCTTTTATCTCAACCTCGGCCGTGGCGTGCCATGGATGTTCGGCCTCTTCGTCGCTCTCGCCGTGATGCTCAACTACGCGCTGACGCGCACCCAGTGGGGCCGCTCGATGTTCGCCGTGGGCGGCAACAAAGAAGCCGCACGACGCTCTGGCATCAATGTGCGCAGGATATATATGAGCGCCTTCGTGCTCTGCTCCACGCTGGCAGCGCTGGGCGGTGTCCTTTCGGCCTCACGACTTGCCTCCTCGAGCCAGCAGGCCGGCACTGGCGACGTCAACCTCAATGCGATCGCGGCAGCTGTCATCGGCGGCACTAGCCTCTTCGGCGGACGCGGTAGCGCCTATTCGGCCCTGCTCGGGATTATCGTCATCCAAGCGATTTCAAATGGCTTGACGCTTTTGAATCTCAGCTCGTCGCTTCGCTACATGATTACCGGCGGCGTCCTGGCCATCGCGGTCATCGTCGACTCTCTGGCGCGGCGCTCTCGGGTCAGCCACGGCCGCGCCTGACCCAATATATCGAAATGGAGTTATAAAATGGCAGATCTCATGAAGGGCAAAGTCGCAGCCATCACAGGCGCTGCCTCCGGCATCGGGCTCGAATGCGCGCGTACACTTTTGGCCGAAGACGCAAAGGTCGTCCTTATCGACCGCGCACAGGACAAGCTGGTGCAGCTCTGTAAGGAATTGGGCCCGAACGCCTTGCCACTTGTCGTCGACCTGCTCAAGCCGGCCGAGGTGTCCGGCATGCTGCCGCGGATCATCAAGATCGCCGGCAAGCTTGATGTCTTCCACGCCAATGCCGGCGCCTATATCGGCGGTCCGGTTGCCGAAGGCGACCCGGATGCCTGGGACCGGGTTCTCAATCTCAATATCAACGCAGCCTTCCGCTCAGTGCATGCTGTGCTGCCCTACATGATCGAGCAGAAGTCCGGCGACATCCTCTTCACCAGTTCGATTGCCGGTGTCGTACCCGTTGTCTGGGAACCGATCTACACGGCCTCGAAATTCGCCGTTCAGGCCTTCGTCCACAGCACCCGGCGCCAGGTGGCCCAGCACGGCGTGCGCGTAGGCGCGGTGCTGCCAGGCCCGGTGGTCACGGCCCTGCTCGACGACTGGCCGAAGGAAAAAATGGACCAGGCGCTCGCCAATGGCAGCCTGATGCAGCCGAAGGAAGTGGCCGATGCGGTGCTCTTCATGCTGACGCGTCCGCGTAACGTCACGATACGCGATCTAGTGATCCTGCCAAACAGCGTCGATCTTTGAGTGTCGCAGACGAAGGTTGTTGCCTTCGCCGATCCAATTCTGATTGCAGGCGGTAGACCATGACCAACACTTCCTCCGCACGCCCCACGGGCGGCGAACGCTATCTTATCGGCGTTGATGTCGGGACCGGCAGCGCAAGGGCGGGCCTGTTCGACCTTACCGGCAACATGCTGGCATCGGCCAAGCGCGATATCACGCTCTGGCGCGAGGCTGGTTCAATCGTCGAACAGTCGAGCACCGAGATCTGGGCAGCCGTCTGCGCCTCGGTCCGCGAGGCGGTCGCCAACGCTGGCATCGATCCACAGACTGTCGTCAGTGTCGGGTTCGATGCGACCTGTTCGCTCGTTGTCCTCGGCAAGGATGGCAGTTCTCTGCCCGTGGGACCCTCAGAGGATCCGCAGCGCGACATCATCGTATGGATGGACCACCGCGCAGTACCCCAGGCGCAACGGATCAATGCGCAGGGCCATGAAGTCCTGCGCTATGTCGGCGGACGCATCTCGCCCGAGATGGAGACGCCGAAGCTGCTGTGGTTGCATGAAAACCGCCCCGAGGTCTTCGATGCCGCGTGGCAGTTCTTCGATCTTGCCGACTTCCTCACTTGGCGCGCGACGGGGGATCTTGCTCGCTCGACCTGCACGGTTACGTGCAAGTGGACCTACCTCGCACATGAGAAGCGCTGGGACTCGAGCTACTTCCGGCAGATCGGCCTCGGTGTGCTTGCGGACGAGGATTTCTCACGCATCGGCCAGGATGTGGTGGATCCGGGCTCAGCAGTCGGAAACGGTCTGACTAAGCGTGCGGCCCAAGAACTTGGTCTGCCTGCTGGCACTCCGGTGGGCGCAGGCATGATCGACGCTCATGCAGGCGGCATTGGAACAGTGGGAGTGGACGGCCTCCCACAGAGCAATCTCGGATACGTCTTTGGCACCTCGTCCTGCACGATGACCTCAACCGTAGCACCGGTGTTCGTGCCCGGTGTTTGGGGACCCTATTATTCGGCGATGGTCTCAGGCATGTGGCTGAACGAAGGCGGCCAATCCGCGGCCGGAGCTGCTATCGAGCAACTCCTGTCTTTCCATCCTGCGGCCGGCGAGGCACAGGAACTGGCGGAAACCGAGGGTGTCTCGCTTCCGGTCTTGCTCGCCGAGCTTGCCGCGAAGAAGGTTGCAAAGCTTTCCCAGGCGGTAGAATTGGCCGACGGCCTTCATGTCGTCCCGGAATTTCTCGGCAACCGTGCGCCCTTTGCCGATCCGCATGCCCGCGCTGTCGTTGCCGGCCTTGGCATGGAGCACGATATCGACAATCTCGTTTCACTCTACATCGCGGGACTGTGTGGTATCGGCTATGGATTGCGTCAGATCATCGACGTGCAGGCGTCATCCGGCGCGACGATCGAAAAGATCGTCATAAGCGGGGGTGCTGGCCAGCTCGACATTGTCCGCCAACTCCTTGCCGACACAACTGGAAAGCCGGTTCTGGCAACGCGCTCGGAAGAGCCTGTTCTGTTGGGAGCAGCCATTCTCGGGAGCGTGGCTGCCGGGGTGTTCGCTGACATCGGCTCTGCGATGACGAGCCTTTCGCGTACGGATGCCACCTATACCCCTGCTGATGGGAAAACTGCTAAGCAACATGCCCACAGATACACCGCCTTTCAGAAACTTCAGGCGGTCGCGCGGGAAATCCGTTAGCGCCTCGGAGTTGCTGCCACGACGCAGTATTGGTGYACGGATCGTTTAGCGGCGATGGCGTAGTCGAGGGGCGATTGAAATAGCCGGTTCSTCATCTTCATGCCCTTCAAACATTGTGCCTCCCGCCGCCATCGCATCGGCAAGATGAAGTTGCAGGTGACGAACTGSCGGGAATATGACGCAGGTCTTCGCCGACGAGGAAGCCTGACGCTCTGGCTCACGCCGGAAGCCTTGTCGTCTTGGCGAGCRCCGAAGCGGACGACCCGCGGCGGCCAGCCGCGCTACTCCGATCTGGCGATTGAAACTGCTCTGACGCTGGGCCTGGTGTTCGGCCTGCGGCTGCGTCAGGCGGAGGGCTTGCTGGCATCGGTGCTGCAGTTGATGGGGCTGGATCTCGCCGTCCCCGATCATACGACGCTGAGCCGTCGGACAAGCATCTCCCGAATGCCTGGTAGGCGGCAAGGTCGCCGGTTTCCAGGAGACGGACCCGTACATGTCCTCATCGACAGCACCGGCTCGAAATCTATGGCGCCGGGCAGTGGCTGGAGGAGAAGCACGGCGTCAGATCGCGGCGAAGCTGGCGAAAGCTGCATCTGGCGCTGGAAGCCGACAGCGGTGATATCATTGCTCACATCATGACCGATCAGGACACTGGAGATTCCTCGCAGGTGGAGCCGCTGCTCGACCAGATCGATGGAGAGATCGGCCAGTTCACAGCCGATGGCGCCTATGACAGCGAGCCAACCTACAAGGCCGTCGCCAACCATAGCGGCAGTGCAGCGATCGTCATACCGCCGCGTGCAAACGCAATCGAGCGGGCAGATACCGAACCTCTCAGCCAGCGGGACCGGCATATCGCGGCGATCAACATAGACGGCCGGATGA
>NZ_JBFUIP010000209.1:0-8443 GCF_056401815.1 Aminobacter sp. P4_D5
CTTCACAGCGATTGAGGGCAGCGCGACTGATACGACGTTGCTGCAAGGCCAGCACTTTGATTTTGTACATTCCAACTCAGTGATCGAACATGTCGGCCAACTCGCCGATATGAAGCTCTTCGCAGCGAATGTGCAGCGCCTTGGCGCACGCTACTACGTCCAAACGCCGAACTACTGGTTTCCCTACGAACCGCATTTCCGGTTTGTCGGCTTCCAATATCTACCGGAACGGCTGCGTATCGAGATGTTGCACCGGTTTGAACTTGGCTTCTTTGTCCGCCAGCGGAACTGGAATGATGCAGCGTGGCTTGTCCGCCACCATCGTCTGCTCTCGGCTGCCCAGATGAAGAGCTTTTTTCCAGATGCGGAAATCAAATTCGAGAAATTTCTCCTCTTCAATAAATCCATAATTGCCGTCCGATAGTTCCGCTTGCAGCAAGGCAAGGAACCGCAGTGAAAATCGCTTATCTTCTCAATACCTACCCGATGCCGAGCACTACCTTTATTCGCGGGGAAATCGAAGCCCTTGAAGATCTCGACCTCAGGATCGGGAGGCTCTCAGTTCGCCGTTTTGGTGGAACACTCGTCGATCGATCCGATCGGTCCGAAATGGCATCGACACGCTATCTCCTCAGCGGCAACGCCGCAGGGTTGTTCGTGGCATTCGGGCGTGAGATCCTAACCAACCCGCGCGGCCTGATGCGCGCCCTCCCCGCATTTCAACAGATGCGCCGGAAGGCCTATTCCGGGTTTGTCCATCACATTGCCTACCTGATGCAGGCTTGCTATTTGCGCCAGGAGGCTCGCAGGCAGGGCATCGTCCATATCCATGCGCATTTCGGCACCAACCCGGCTGCTGTCGCGTTGCTGTCGAAGCTGCTTGGCGGACCAAGCTACAGCTTTACCTCACATGGGCCTGATGAATTCACCGACGCTGCGTATCTAAGCTTCGATCTCAAGATCAAGCATGCTGCCTTCGTCGTGGCGATCTCGGATTATTGCAGCAACCTCCTTGTCTCGCTTTCCGATGCCGCTGATGCGCACAAGGTCGTCATCGCACGCTGCGGCCTCAAGCTTGAGGATTTCGAGCCGACGCCGATTGCCAGCGGCCAAAACACGCTGGTCTGCATAGGCCGGCTCTGCCGACAGAAGGGCCAAATCCATATTCCGGCTGCGGTGGCAGCGCTGCGCGCAGAGTTTCCCGACATGAAGGTCGTGCTGGTCGGCGACGGAGAGAGTCGCGCCGAAATTGAAGCCGAAATCGCACTGCACGACGTCGGCGCACAAGTCATCCTGCACGGATGGTCATCCAACGACGAGGTTCGGCAGCTTCTCAAGCAGAGCCGCGCCATGCTGCTGCCAAGCTACGCCGAAGGCTTGCCGGTGGCGATCATGGAGGCGCTGGCGTTGACCCGTCCCGTCATCTCGACGACAATCGCTGGCATTCCCGAATTGGTGGATGAAGAATGCGGCTGGCTTGTCGAGCCCGGCAACCACCAGCAGTTGGTCTCTGCCATGCGCTCTGCGCTGTCAGCACCGGCGGACGTTCTGGAACAGATGGGCAAGATCGGGCGGCAACGTGTCGAGCGCCTGCACGACCGGCGGCTTCTGGCGCTCGAATTGCAGCGGCTTTTCATGGAAGGTACCAACACAGGTCGCGACGGCAGGTCAGTGCAGGGCACACTCGTCCGCGATGCGCGTCTCCAGCCCGCCGCCGAATAGAACTACTCACTTGTATTCTATCAGCGCCTGACGTCGATGCGTCAGGCGGTTGAGGGCATATTGCGCAACTCCCTGCATCTCGGGAAACTTCGCTAGCACAGCGAATGCCGCATAGATCCATGCAAGTCGCCCGCCTCCTTCCCGCAACGCGATTCGGGCAGTCTGCAGTGGATATGCTCCAAAGAGCAGCAAGAATGCGGGATGCAATGCCACCGCGCCCAGCAGCGCGACCAATGGCAGAAGGCAGCCCCAGAGCAAGGCACGCAGAACGTTGCGTCCCCATATACCTTCAGGCGATCCAAGATGACGATGCGCCACCTCCGCGAAGGCGTGACCGGCGCGTTTCGACCTGTTCCACCATTGGCCAAAGCGCGTGATGTTCGCATCGTGCAGCGTCATCTCGGCATCCAGTCGGTAGATCTTCCAGCCGACGGAGCGCAGACGTACACACATTTCCGGTTCCTCGCCGGCAATGAGGTCCGCCGAATAGGCGCCGACAGCTGCCAATGCGCCAACACGCGTCAGGCAATCGCCGCCACAGGCGAGCGCGTCGCCAATCGGCGTATCCCATTCGCGATCGCACAAGGCGTTGTAGAGCGTCGCATCCGGGAAGCGTTCTCGACGACGGCCACAGGCGACCGCGTAATCTGGATTTTCGACAAGAAATCTTGTGGCCTTTGCCAGCCAGCCTTCGACGATCTGACAATCKCCGTCGACGAACTGCATAAATTCAGCTTCCGGAACCAGCCTGCGGAGTTCGGAAAATCCTGAATTGCGCGCCCGCGCCGCTGTGAACGGAATGGTCATGTCAAGCCGGACAACGGTTGCGCCCAGTCTTTCTGCCGCCTCGGCGCTGCCGTCAGTAGAGCCGGAATCGACATAGACCGTCGTTGCGAGACGCTCGCCGAGGCTTTCGAGACAGGTGATCAGGCGGGGCCCCTCATTGCGGCCGATCACCACAACGCCAACCGTTGGAACAGCAAGGTTCATGAGCGGAACGCCACCAGCACACCTTCAAAAGTCGTTCCATAGCCGGCTTGATAACGCACGAAGGAAAACATCAGGATAAGCAGCACGAGCAGTGCGGTAGTCGCCATATCCTGGCGGAAAAAGGCGATCTGCTCCCGGTACTGCCCAAACAGGATCGGTATGTAACGGCTGAGTTCGCTGGCGGCGATCATCACGATCGCGCCGGCGATTCCGTAGAACTGCAAACCTAGCGGGATGGCCACGACCATGAACACGAGTTTCGCCATATTGCCCGCCGCCCCATAAAGTGGCCGGCCCAGACCGAGCAGCGAATATTCCGATATCGTGCACAGGAGTGAAAACCAGACGCCGAGAAGCAGGATTGGCAGAATCCATCCCGCATCATGATAGCGCGTGTCGTAGATGAGCCAGACAGCGAAATCGGACACCGAAACGCCGAAACCGATGCAGACGGCGAAGGCAAGCAGGAGCTTCAGTCGCAATGGGCCCATCTCGCCGCGGAGCGCG
This sequence comes from Aminobacter sp. P4_D5, assembly GCF_056401815.1. Lineage (NCBI taxonomy): Bacteria > Pseudomonadati > Pseudomonadota > Alphaproteobacteria > Hyphomicrobiales > Phyllobacteriaceae > Aminobacter > Aminobacter sp. P4_D5. The sequence continues at coordinate 3,220 of NZ_JBFUIP010000209.1, forward strand.
GTCGCCTCCTGCCCCCTGCGAGATGAAACCACCGGAAAGATCAAGGAGTAGCTCAGCCTGCCGACCAGCACCGCCGGCAAGTCGGCAATGGTTCGCGCAATGCCGTAGATGCCAAGCACCGCAAGCGGAATGGCATGGCCGAGATAGAGCTTGTCGAAGCTCGCGCAGAGAAAGGAAAGCAAGGAAGAAAGGAATATCCACCTGCCGAACGACATGATCTCGCGGGCATAGGTAGCGTGCCAGGCGAACCACGTGCGGCCGTAAGGCAAGAGGTAACTTGCCACCGTTCGCACGACGATGGTCATCAAATTGGCGAAGAGAAGCGACCAGATCGTCGGACTATACAGCGCCAGCGCAATCACGAAGATCGCATTCACGAATTCGACCATGAGGTCGAACAGATTCAGCTTCACGAACAAAAGCTGACGCTGCAGCATGTAAATGGAGACCGACGCGCCGCCCATCAAAGCGAGGCCTATCGCTGATATCTGGATCGCCGAAGACGGCAGGGCGTAGAGCTGCCCCAGCGGTGCGGCCAGAGCAAACATCAGGCTGAAAAGGATAGCGCCACGAACAAACTGGATGGTCCAGGCGGTATCGCGGAAGCGACGTTCCTCGCCCTTGCTATTGTGGACGATGTTCTGGCCGATACCGACATCGGAGACAAGTTCGATGCCGTTGCGCAAGGTACTGATGATAAGCATCATGCCAAAGACTTCGGGCAGAACCAGCCGCGACAGGATCACGTTCGACCCGAAGCGCAGCACTACGGAGACGAAATAGGCACCCGTGGTCCAGATTGCCCCGTGGAGGAGCCGTTTCGACGAAATAGCCATCAGGCCATGCCTATCCTGTTGCCTGAAAGCTTATAGAAGCTGGGCCCTATCGTTTGAACGGCGGAAGCCACTGGAACGCCGGTTCTGGATCGCAGCGATTGAGGATCGATCCCGCCAGCTTTTCCCAAACTGAAGGCGTCGCTGACAATGCCGCGGTGAGCGCTTCGTCCGACACACGACCGGCTTCCACGACAAGCAGGAACGAATCGATGAAGCGTGCTGATGCGCGGAGATCACCTGCCGCATCAAGCGGCGGCAGGTCGAAAACCACGAGATCATAGGACGTCACATCGTCCAGCAGGTTTTCCATGCGGCCCGACCAAAGCATCGGCGTCGTTTTGCCGGCCTGGCCGTAGGGCAAAACGTCCAACCCGGTTCGCGCATCCTGGACGACCAGTGCCGCCAGATCGCGTTCTCGACCCTCAAGATAGTCGATGAGGCCCCGCCGGCCCGCATGCTGCATCAATTTCGACAGTTCCGGCCGATAGGCCTGTGCATCGACGAGCAAAACGCGTTTGCCCATCTGAACCGCGTGAAGCGCCAGATTGGCTGCCAGAACCGTCTTACCTTCACTGGAGAATGTCGAGGTGACGCCAAGCGATTTCGTATGTGGTACCCCGATCAAGGGAAGAATGCTGACGTTTGCCAGCCGCAACGCCTGCCATTCCGGCGAACCCGATCGACCGGCAATCTCTGACAGCAGCGCAAGGCTCGGTTTTGGCGAGCCCGCGTCCAGCCTCGGGATCACACCGAAACACTCTGCTCCGGTCACTGAGGCGAGTTGTTCCGGTCGGCGGAAGCTACGATCGAGAAACGCCAGTGCCAGCGCGGCTACAAAACCAGCTGCGGCACCGACGATCCCTGCCAAAGCGATGATCACGATGCCGCGCGGATTGCTCTTGTCGATCGGCGGTGCGGCAGCCGACATGACCTGCGCTTTCGGACCAGCCTCGCGAAGCCGGTCCCGAAGCCATCCGCTGGCGGATTGCACGGCTTCGGAGCGATCGGCTTCCTGCTTGGCCATATAGGCGCGCGCCACCTCGTTGGCGATGTTCGCCGCATCTTGCGGCGTCCGGGAGGTATAGCGGATCTCGACGAGATTGCTCTGACCGAGCCGCTGGATGGCAAGGCCCCCGCGCAGGGCCTTGATCGCGCTCTGCTGATTGGAGGCGTCGGGTCCACCTAGCTTCAGCGTCTGAAGGACACTGGAAAGTACGGGCGTCGAACCGATGGTCTCTATTTGTGTCTCGAGGAAGGTCGGGTCGAACTGAGACTCGGTGAAGAACGCGTCTTCGCCGCTGGTCGACAATCTCAGATTGGTGATGGTGAGGACAGCCGACGCCGTGTAGTGCGCGGGGCGAAGCGCGACATAGCCGACGGCAAGTGCGGCGCACAGAAGGGCTCCAGCGATGATGAGMCAGAGCCGTTTCAAGCCCGAGCGAATCATCCAGCGCCAGTCGTAGAGACTGGCCTCCGGCGCCACGCGCTGCTGGATCAGCAATTCCTTCGGATGGCGCGTTTCTAACATGGAGAAGCCTTCGATATGCCGGCGCGAAATCGTCAGGGCCGCGTCGATTGTGTTTCGACCGGAAGGGTGCCGGTTGTCTCGGCCGCCACTCTGAACACCTTGACGATATCGCCAGGCTGAACACGCGTCGTCTCGGTCGCGTCGAACTCGGTCGTGCCGTTATCATCAGTCCGCACGATGCTGAAACGTAGCTGCGGGGCGGACTCGGCGTCGATCAGGCGGGAGAGGTTCGACGAATAATAGGCGGCGCTGTCCAGGATGCGAACGGAGGTATCATTCTGTTCAGCGATCGCGCGAAGATCGATCGCTATGCGTTGGGCACCAGCGAGCGCTGTGGCACGGCGCTGCTCGTCCAAACTGGCGATCTCACCAGTCGCCGTATTGATCTCCTGTCGCGCGCGCAGCTTGGCGATCTCCAAATCCTGTCGCTCGCGCTGGACGTCGCTCAGGCTGCGCTCCAGCGGGCCTAGACGATGAACGGCAAGGCCCTGTTTGGCCAATCGGCGGATCGTTTCCAGTTCGCTTTGCGTTGAACTAAGTTTCATGGCGACATCCGCAAGCTGCCGGTCCAACGCTGCGATCTCCTGCTCACGCATGGCAATGGAGGCCTCAAGGCTGCGCCGTTCGGCGCGATAGCGGCCGAGTTCCGTGGCGAAGAGACGGCTCTGCTCCTCAACGGCCTTCGCATATTCGGGCGACGCATCGCCGGGCACAGCGCCGATCTTGTCCGCGCCGTCGAGCTGCGCCTGCCAGCGTTGCTGTTCGGCCAACAGGTCCCAGCGCCGCGCTTCATTGAGCTTCAATTCGCCCCGGCTCGAAATCGCCACGCGTTCGAGGTCCCATTGCGAGCCTTGCTCCGCCCGATAGGCGCCACCGCCGAGGCTGAGCGCATTGAGGATGATCATGCCGGGGCGATAGGCGTATTCGCCAGGAGTGGCCACGCTGCCGAGGATGTAGAAGGGACGATAGGCGACGATATCGACCGTCGTATCAGGAGTTTGCTGCAGATTGGCCTTGGCTTTCAGGCGCGAAGCGATCGATGTGGCCAGTTCGGGGGCGCTTAGCCCTTTTGCCGGAACCTGCCCAAGCATCGGCATCAAGATGTCGCCGCTGGCGCCAACAGTCAGTTCGCCGGTCAGGGCGGGCCATTCGGAGACATGGATGCGAAGCCGATCCTGCGGACCGAGCTCATATTTCGCTGTATCGGCCAAGGACTTGCCGGAAAAGGCCAGCAAGGCGAGGCCGGCGACAATGGCCATGCTTCCCACCTGCAGCTTTCTCAGTTTATCCAGCAAAGTCATCGAATCGCTCCCAACAAGATCTGGCAACAACCCAAAGCTGCTAGAGCGCAACCACTGAAATAGATTGAAGATGATCGGCGATCCGCGAGGAAACCCTTCCGATGCACGGAAATTCACCGCTCATGGTTAATTCTATCCTCATTGCGCACTCAATCGCATCGCCTTCGTTGGCAAAGGATTGCCCTCCGCTGCTGGCGCGGCGAGGCGCAGGGCTATGCCGAAGACCATGCCCATCGTCATGGTCAAGAGATACTGGATCTCCCTGGCGAAGATCACCCACTCATAGAAAGAATGGAGATAGACAACGAGCAGCGCCACGCCGAAGCCGAGCAGCAGATTGCCTTCCAGCGTGTGGCGCATGCGCCAGCCGGTCCGCCACGCAACAAACAGTGGAACAATGAGCATGACGCAAAACGCGAGGACCCCTGGATATCCGGCCTCGGCTGCGGTCAGCCAAAAGGCGTTGTGGACGATATTATTGCGGTTACCTTCAAAGCCGATGACGCCGGCGCGCTCCGAATAGCCGAGGTCTCGCGCAACATAGACATAGTGATTGATTCCAACGCCAAGCGGATGGTCATCGAGGATGAAGGACGCTGCGCGATTGAAGGCAGCACGCTCGTCATACTGGCTTTCGCCCAGTGGATTGAGCTCGAAGCGATTTGAGAAGGTGGAAACCGCCAACGGCGCCACGATCAAAAGGGAGGCGAGCGCGGCAAGGCCGACCGCCATCTTGCGCTGTGTCAGGCCCGCCAGCGCCTGCGTCACGAACAGCGTCCCCAAGCCTATGACCGAAAATCCGACCGCCGCGCGCGACGCCGTGAAAACGACAACGACGATGGTCGCCACAACGGTGCAGACCAGATAACGGACGTTGCGGTAGCCAGCCAGAAGCAGGGCAAGATGCGGAAAGAGGACGAAATGCGCTGCCATGCCGAGCGTGTTCTGATGGATGAAGAGACCCATCGTCTGCGGCAGGTGAAGCTGGAACCGCTGGTACAAGACGGCCACGAAATGAGCCGCAATACCGATCGCCATGCCTTTCAATATCAAGAAGGGCACATCTGGATCGGAAGTGCTGGCACGTGCCACGACCACCATCACCAAAAAGATGCGGGCGAATTGCAGCACACCGAAACTCGCAGCTACCGGCTCGGCGGCTTGTAGCAGGGAAAGGACGGCTGCGAGAATGTAGATAAGAAACGGCAGCTTGCACCACAGAGGCAGCTTGCCACGCGGCATAGCAAAAAGTGCAGAGGCGGCAAGGATATCGACAATCGAGATCTGCAGACCATAGACGAAACCTACCCAACGACCTGCCCAGGACAGGAGGCCTACATCGAATAGCGGGATGGCGGCGGCAAAAAAAGGTAGGGCGCCGAAGCCAATCCAAAATGGCTTGCGCAGCACCGGCGTGCTCCGCAACAGCAGGCCGAGCGGAAAAATCGCAAGCAAAGCGAGAAAAAGCACGCCGAATTTCAAGGAACGATAACCCTTATGCCGCGACATGCATGCAATAACATGGCGCCTGGGAACTCCGGGTTAACGGCCGAGAGCAG
>NZ_JBFUIP010000210.1:0-8401 GCF_056401815.1 Aminobacter sp. P4_D5
AGGCGGAATGCTGGTGCAACCGCTTGATCTGGCAAAGGCGGAATGCTGGTGCAACCGCTTGATCTGGCAACAGCCCCCACGAAGGAATGATCCCATGAACCGACTTCAGGACCTTCTTGGCCAGCACCTTGCCAATTGGCAGAGCGGATGGAGCATGGGCACCTTTGGAGCCATAGCCGAGTTTCATCAGGACCTCGGCGAAATTCCGGTGATTGACGATCCAGCTCGCCTCACGCGGGCAACGCGAAGAGGCGGAGTCCGTATCGTGTCTGCAGCTCTCGCGAACATCGTTCCCGTCGCTTACGAGACTCTCAGCCCGAAAAGACATCGCTGGAGCCAGGCACTGGCACTCTGCCTGCCTGAGCACCTGGCGCGCAGACCTGCGCGCCAGGTGCTGACCGAAATTGGCCCGGACGACAATGCCATCCGCGGCATCGATCGGACAGGTATCCTGTTCGACATGGGCCTGAAGCTGACGCAATGCGACTTCTGCATCCGCACCAGCGATCCGAAGCTGCTGGGCGTGCTGAGGGCCAATCTCGGTCTATCAGTGATGGATCCCACAAATCAAGCGATGGCCGCGATCCTCTCGGTGCATCCTCACCGCGTTGCATTGACCAACATCGGCCGCGTCGAGGTCTACCAGAAGATCGGTGGACCCGACACAGGCGGGGTTTCGCCGGCGGGGCCGCACACTCATGTTCTGCCAAAACTGCTGAAAGGTTGCCGAACCCATTCTGCCAACACGCCAATTCCTGTTGGGTTATTGCCTGTTGGCTCACTGCATCCCGGAAATCCCGTCAGCGACGAAATGGGACGAGACAGGCCGTTCGACAAACAGCTGCATGGAGCTTTCCAATCCCTGCTGAAGGACTTTGGGATCGCAGAAGCCGTAGCGGCAAAGTCGTTGGTCGAAGTGGCTCTACGGGACGGCAAAGAGCCAGACGAAATCGAGCTGCCAGCGACGAGGCTGTCGAGAACATCGCTGCGCATGGCTCTTCGACAACACGAGCATGTCGCCCAATCTGGCGCTCAAGCTGAATTGCTGGCCCTCATCGGCCGCTGGCGCAATGCCCTGGAAGGGACAGATGATTCCGTTGAAGAGGACGACGCTCCTGGTCACTAGGTAAATCATCTCGAACGGGTATTATCCCCTGCAGGTACGCTTCTCAGCGAGGCGATCGGGTTGAAAAGCTGCTTCGCCTGTGATCCGGCAAAATTGAACGCCGATCGGGGGGTAGTTTTGGAGCCGTTTGACACCTCTGCATCTGAGCAACTGGCTCGCAACGCTCAGAATATGCCGTTGGATCGCGTTTCCATCGACACGATTCAACTACATGTCGATGCCGACGACGTATCCGCCCGACATTTCGATCGAAGTGGGATTGATCGACATGCCTTTCCGCCCTGACCGCCCCTACAACGACCTCCTGCCCTGCCCCCGCGCGAGGATGTCGAGACCAAGGCAGTCCCAAAGGCCTGCATCGAGACCCGGACGGCGCTGGCCGAACTTCGCAAATCCGGCCAGTTTATTCCGAACCAGGCCATTCTGATCAACTCGATTCCGCTGCTCGAAGCACAGGCGAGTTCTGGGATCGAGATCATCGTCACCACGACCGATAGGCTGTTCCGCTTCGCCAATGTACCCGGCACGGAACAGATCGGGCTCTCGTTGCACACCTCATTCCGATCCTGGTTTGAATTCTGGACAGGATACCATCATATGATGTATAGATTTACCGCCATATGATGGAGCAATCGATGCTTGCCCCCGTACACACTTTTCCGATTCTTCCGGAGCGACAGGACTTTTCGGACGAAGCCGATCGGGCGCGACTGTCAAAAGTAGCGCTCAAGGCCTACAAGCGTCTCGTCGAACAATGGGGTCTGACGGGCCAGCAGGCTGCAGCACTCCTCGACATCTCGACGAGCACCTGGGAGCGTCTGAAGCAGGAGGGGAAGGAAAAGCACCTCAGCCAAGATCAGTTGACCCGGATTTCAGCAATGGTCGGCATCTATAAGGGGCTGCACCTAGTGTTTGCTGACGACATGGCCGATCGCTGGCCAAGACTTGAGAACAAAGGACCCCTCTTCAGGCGGGTGAGCCCGATCGCATCGATGATAAAGAGCGGCATTCCTCAGATGCTTGAGGTGCGCAGATATGTCGACGCGGTCCGTGGGGGACTGTGATTGTCGATAGATGGTGTACCGGTCGTAACAGACGCGTTTCCTACAACCGTCCGGCTGGTGACAACCGCCCGACTTCGTGCTGCGGTATTGGCCCCATTGGTGGACGACGAGGATGAACTCGAACTCCTCGCCGAGATTGAAGGCGCGACCAGCTCACGGCTGCTTGCGCAGGAAAAGGGGATCTCGGGTCTGGCGGCCAACGAACTCGTCTACGACGTCCCCCATGCGCATTTTATCAACGCGTCGTTCGCCTATGCCAAACCGCAGCAGCCAAACCGATTCAATGGAGCGGATCGGGGCGCCTGGTACGCCGCGCTTGACGTCAAGACCTGCCTCTATGAGGTCGGATACCATCTGTCCAATGCACTAGCGGACGCAGGCGATTATCACGCCATAGTCGAATATGCGGAGATGTTCTGCAGTCTTGCAGGCGCGTTTCTCGATCTTAGGCAACGACTAGACCATCCATCGCTCGATCCAGAAAAAGCCAGAGCCTATCCGATAGGCAATGCGTTAGCTGACAGCGCTCGCGCCGAGGGGCTCAATGGCATTATCTATCCTTCTGCCCGACACACAGGCGGCACCTGCATCGTTGCCTTGAGGCCCGCGGCGGTACAATCGGTCAGACAGGGAGCAATCTATCGCATGGTATGGACGGGTGACCCCACGCCAATGATCGAAGGACCATCGTAACAGCCTGACGTGAGCTCAGCAAAGGGCCAATCTGACCAGAAACAAACTTTGCAACGGTGCCTCGAGACCGGAAACGGCAGCTCCCGCTTTAAGAACATGTTTGGCGCACGAACCCAAGCATAGCCCACAAGGAGAAAAGCAGGAACTTGACCGCAGTTACCGACCCGAAACATACCTATGAGACGGGTCAATTCTCGGCAATTCCGGGTCAACTCTCAGTGCAAATTAACAGTGGGCGTCCTTCGGCAGATCGATACCGCCTATCTCGCCGCACTAGCTGTCGTTCGCGCTAGGCGGCCTAGCCTGCAAGGCGGCCTAGCGGATCAGGYGCTCAGTCTAGCCTCTGCGAAGTCTCTTCTTCGGAAACAGCCTTGGCAAGAACCTCTTCACCCCATTGATTAAGGCTCTTTCCTGCGAGTTCGGCAGCGATTGCCGCCTTTGAATGCACCTCTGGGTCAACACGAAGCATCAGGTTGCCTGAATAGGGCTTCTGAGGGGCTTTGCCGGCTTTGGCGCACGCGTCGATATAATCGTCCACCGCCTCGTGAAAAGCAGCCTTTAGATCAGCGACCGTGTCGGCATGAAAGCCGATCACATCCCTAATACCGGCAATGCGGCCGGTGAAGATTTCATCGTCGGCATCAAACTCGATCCGAGCAGCGTAACCATTGTAAACCATAGCCTTCATGGCCTCACTCCTATCTGTACAAGGAACTCGCGAGCGTCTTTGACCTGATACCGCTTGGCCTCTTTGGCGGGATGAGGACGATGGAAGCTGGCGATGTGGCCCTTGTAGTTGAAACGGACGCGAGAGCCGTTGCCTTCAACGACTTCGCATCCGACAGCAATTAGAAGGCCCTCGACGTCAGCCCATTCGATAGTGCCCGAAACCGGGTTCTTGAATATGGCTTCAAGGGTCTTTGTCTGCTTGCTGTTCATGCATGCAACTTAGGAGGTGGTGTTGAGTTTTGCAAGCAAAAAGTGAATGCAAATAACAGGCAGTCGAGCAGCCCTATCTATGCGATAGCGTACTGCGCGACCGAATGTGCGGAAAAGCTAGACGACGGCTCTTGTTGCAAGTGAAGGCTGATCGATAAGTGAAGCAAGCAAGGTCAAGGCGTCTTCAAGAGCCGCTCTGTCGGGCGCCACACCAAGTGAAATGCGCACGGCTTCCGGTGGCTGTACGGTAATAGAGAACGCGGAACTTGGAACGATCGCAACGCCAGACCGATCGGCATGCTCGGCAAAATCGGTCGCTCGCCAATGTTGCGGCAGCCTGAGCCAAAGATGATGTCCGAAAGGGTCGGCCGAAAAACTCGATCCGCGCAATATCGACGCCGCTAGTTTCTGGCGCTCGGCATTTTCCTCCCGGATTGCCGTGGTGATCGAAGCCAATGTGCCGTCTGCGATCCACCTCGATGCCAATGCGGCATTGAGGGGCGGCGCCATAAGATTTGTTGCCCGCAAGATTCCGGCAAGCCGCCTGGCCTGCGTGTTGCCCGGCGCAACGATATAGGCCACCCGCAGTGCCGGCGTCACGCACTTGGAAAGTGTTGCGATATGCCAGGTTAGGTCGCTTGCCATGGCGGCAAGGGCTGTGACGCCTGTGGCGCTTAGCGGTGAATAGGGATCGTCTTCGATGATCGCCACGCCATGGTTGCGCGCGATCTCGACGATCTTTCGCCGGCGGCCTTCGTTAAGCGTCGCCGTCGTCGGATTGTCCATTGCCGGTACGATGTAAATCGCCTTGGGCGGAGCTCTACGGCAACGTTGATCAAATGCATCCGGCACGATGCCTTCCGCGTCCATCAAGATGGGCTCGAGCACCAGCCCGCGTTGCTGGGCGACGGCCTTCAGGCCGGGATAGGTCAGCGCGCCGGCAGCGATCGCATCGCCTGGTTTGGCCAGGTACTCGCAGATCGCAAAGAGTGCGCTTTGTGCGCCGCCCGCGACAAGGATTCTGCCGGGCGCTACGGCACCGACCCGCTGCTCCAGCCAGTCAGCAGCCGCAGTTCTATCTGGATCACTGCCAGTGCTTTCTTGGTAGTGAAGGTGAAGCATGCCTCGCGGGCTAGAGAGTAGATCGGCAATCCCGGCCGGTATACGTCGCCGAAGGTCGGCGGCGACCGGTTGCGGCGGGATATTCATGCTGAGGTCGAGCAGTGGCGTGCCGCTAAAGCTGCCTGCGGACTGCTGGCTCGCTACGCCCTCTCGAATGAATGTCCCGCGTCCGGCGTGCGCATCGACCAACCCCCTGCGGCGGGCTTCGTTCAATGCACGTGTAACAGTCGTCAGGTCCACACCAAGCACTTCGGCTATCGAGCGTTGGGCCGGCAGGCGATCTCCCGGATGGACCCGTCCAGTGTGGATATCTGCCTCCAGCGCCTCGACGATTGCCAGATACTTCAAGCGAGCATCGCGCTCCAATCGAGGTCGCCACAGAGACATTAGGTGGAAATCCGTATGTGTATTTCGCCTACAATTTGGCTACCATGTCTTGTAGTGAACCGGAAGTCCATCAGTTGCCAGCGCAAGGCAGCCGCAAATGCTTCTATGGCGGTACATGCTCGATTCCAGCTGGGCAGCTTTTGGTCGCTAATGTGGGTAGAGCCGCCGTTCGCCAGCTTCTTGCCGCCCGACCGCTTGCGACCCCATTGCTGCCAATGGCGCATCCCTCCCGCAAGACCGATTCTAATCGGTCGAGGCGGCCACCATCCCACCGCTCACATGGTCTGTCGATCGATACGAAATCAGAACTGCGGACGGACAAGGCTTCTGATCCCCTGACCTTGGCGCAAAGTGACTAGACAACGATAACTCGGGCGCCGTTGCGCACTGTCCCAAAGAGCTCAAAAACATGCTCGTTCAACATCCGAATGCAACCGGACGATGCAGCAGTGCCAATAGACCACGGCTCATTGGTCCCATGAATACGGTATAGGGTATCCCGGCCATCACGATAGAGATACAGGGCCCTTGCTCCGAGCGGATTTTGCGGGCCTCCGGGGACGCGCACGGGCAAGTTCGGGTTACGGCGTCGCATATTGGCTGTAGGAGTCCACGTTGGCCATTTGGCCCTTCGTTSAACTATTGCCTCACCACTCCATTTCTGTCCGTCCCGACCGACTGCAATCCCGAAGCGGATCGCCCTACCAGGACCTTCGATGTAGTACAGGAAGCGCTCTTGCTTGTTGATAAGGATCGTTCCGACAGGTTCCTTGCCTGAATAAGCTACAGACTGTCGGTGGAACTGCCTCGGAACAAGCGCCTTGTCGACCAGAGGAATATCAAACGGGTGATCTGGAATTCTCCCAATATACCAACGCTTCTGGGAGGCTTCGGCACGTCCGAATAGAGCTAGAAATGACATCCCTCCCACAATCAGGGATCGTCTATTTAGAAAACCTGACAAATGAATCTCCCCTCAACCCGCCGGCAGAATACCAGGTAAACCAGACGTGGCGCTAACTGACAAGCAGAGCGCTTCGTCGCCGAATACCTCGTCCATCTGAACGCAACCCAGGCAGGGCGCTAACCTGAACCACTTCTACGTGTACGAGCTCGCAGACCCTCGAGACGCGGCAAACTGCCGAAGCGCGATTGCGGTTGGTAGCGACTTCCCGGTCGTGCGGGCAGCCACGGCATCCCCTCAAACCCAGGAGACTGCCATGCGATATTCCCGCATGTTCTTTAGCCTGCCGTTAGCGTGCCTGGCACTCGCCGCCGCGCTGGCGTTCTTCACTCCCCATTCGCTGCGTGTCGACTACGGCGAAGGCCTCAGTGCCGCGTCGTGGCAGATGCCCGACTTCAGCGTGTTCGACGTCATGGCGCCGGCCGATGCAATCATTGCCGAGCGAAGCCTGCTCGACAAACCGGTCGATGCCCATGCTGCCCTCTACGTCCGTGCCGACAGCCGCTGACCGTGTGGCGCACCGCTGTCGACGCCTAGTCGCACGCCTACTCGCACATTTCCCCCTCACCTCGGCGTCAAACACCGGGGCCATTTGCCACCCACCAGAGCATGTTCATTTCTGCTTCCTCAGCCGAGGGCGAAGATATGCACATCGAATTACCCGGCAGAGCTACCTCACCTCGTGAGCAGTTTAGTTCGCTTTTACAAGCACGACGCATCGGTTCCGGCAGCAACTCATCCGATCCGGTCAGGACGATCTTGCCGTACTTGACCGCCACGCCAAGCATATGGCGTGATGAAAAACGCTTTCGTGTGGTCGGCTGTGTGGACCCCGATCTCGCTGGCGCGGTATCGGCGCGCGGCTTGAAGGCTCCCTAACTAGCAGAAGAATTGTAACTAATTGCCCCTTCGGCCTCTCTGCGAGGCCAGCTATAGCTCGATGAGGTTAGTCTATGTTGCGCGGCCGGCTGCGGCTCGAAACGGGCCGTCAGAGGAGCTTGTGGGACATCTGCGCCGCACCTGGCGACGGGACCAGGATGACAACATCATCACGTATTTCAAACCGCATCATKGGAAAAGTTGCAATGAATAACAGATGGCTTTTCGCTGCTGTGCTCTGTCTGCCTGCTATGGGTTGCAACAGCGGCGATGCTCGGATGACTGCGCTGCGGGCCGACATTGCCAGCCGCCAAGCGACTGCCGAAATGGCGGTCGACCGCCCCGATGCCACACCAGAGGATATTGAGCGCGCCAAGGGCTATGCCTCTGCGCAATCGTGCATCGATCAGCTTCAGGCGCATTCACGAGCCGTGCAGACACAAAACATGGCGACGAAGGGCGCGATGGCTGCCGTCAGCTTCGCCGGACCGGGTGGCGCACTGGCAGCTCGCGCGATGGGGCCAGCAAACAGCATGGCGATACGAACCCAGGGTCACTACAGAGTTGCCTGCTATTAGGCGATAGTCGAACTGAGGTGCGTTTAGATCATGTGTTGGAACGGTCCAATCACTCGTGTTGTCCTCGTAGCGCTAGCATATTTGAGCTGACTGCATGTCAGAGTTCCCAATCCAGTTTCCAGGGATCGAATTTTTCTGACGAAACCAAAATATTGGAAAAGCAACTCAACAATCTCTGTCAACAGCGTGGCGTCGCGGCGCTCAAGGGAGCATTTTGTAGCCAAAAGGAAGAAAAGAAGCTCCGCTATCTGTTTGTTATTGTGCAATGATTCGACGATTTTAGAATGTTGGATTTGCATCCATCTGGCGGTAATTCACTCATATGCAGGCTGATCAGTTCGTAAATGGAGAGAATTAGATTCGCCTACTGGGACTTGAACAAATGGGTAAGCGCGCAGCTGAGGCCGTTCAGGCTTGGTGGTTCCACGGCATGAGCTGATCGATTTGGGAGATCGGCCAGCGGTTGGCGATGCGATCGAGGGTCTGGGTGAGCCAGGCGAGTGGATCGACGCTGTTCATTTTGGCGGTTTGCAAAAGGGTCGCGATGGTTGCCCAGGTGCTTCCGCCGCCGTCCGACGGGACCTCATGATGCCCGGATTCTAGGGCATGAGGTGGAGGTCGCCTATCCGTTCCACCCGCTGTTCCGGCG
>NZ_JBFUIP010000211.1:0-8315 GCF_056401815.1 Aminobacter sp. P4_D5
GTGATCGACGTGGCTGCCGACGGTGTGGTCGACTGGGCGATCCGGCCATCTGCGCCGTTTGATGCAAAAAAAATCTCGATCGAAAAGCTGACGATCACCGGGGGACAGATCACGCTGCGCCACGCCGCGAGCGGACGCGAGCATCTTTTGTCGGACATCAATACGACTGTGTCGGCCAAGTCGCTTGCCGGGCCGTGGCGCGTCGATGGCGCCCTTCGCATCGACGGCATGAAAACGCAACTGTCGGCCTCGACCGGCTCCGTTGATCCGACAGGCCAGATGCGGCTCAGGCTGCGTGCGACGCCGGAGCGATACGGCTTCACGCTCGAAAGCGACGGCAATGCCAGCATGGACAAGGGCCGGGCGCTTTATTCCGGCGGGTTCAGCCTGGTCGAGGCTCAGCCCGAGGTGCTGGCGCCGGCTGATGGCGAAAAGCCCAAGGTGCCAGCCAAGCCGTCCGAGCCGGGCTTGCGGCTGAAAGGCAAGTTCGCCCTCAACCATGCCAAGCTCGGTGTCGAAGAATTCCGTTTCGAAAGCGGCCCGCTCGACGATCCCTACACCGCCGATGGCACTGCCGAGATCGATCTTGGCGCGGCACCGCATTTCATGATCTCGGCCAAGGGCGCGCAGGTGCGTTTCGACGAGGCGGTCGGCGGCGAAAAGACAGGTGCTGCGTTTTCGTTTTCACAGCGTCTGACGGCATTGCAAAAGGTTCTGGTCGAGCTGCCGCGCCCGACCATTCCCGGTACTGTCGATCTCGATCTACCGGCGATCGTTGCAGGCGACACGACGGTGCGTGACGTCAAACTGTCGGCTGAACCGGGCGATGGTGGCTGGAAGTTGAAGTCGCTGGGAGCGACGCTGCCTGGCCGCACGCGGCTTGAAGCCAGCGGCTTCCTGCGTACCGACGACAATCTGGGTTTCGACGGGCAACTGCTTTTGGCTGTTGGTCAGCCCTCGGGTTTTGCTGCGTGGGTGGCCAATGATGTCGACGAGGCCGTGCGCCGGCTGCCTGCCGCGGGCTTCAAGGCCAAGGTGGCGCTGACACGCGAGCAGCAGAAATTCGACGACATCGAGCTGATCCTCGGCAAAGCCAAATTCACCGGCGAGTTGGACAGCATGTTGCCGGACGATGCGCGGGCTTCGGTGACGATGAAGCTCGATGGCGGCGAACTCGACGTTGAAGGCCTGCGCGCCTTCGCCTCACTGTTCGTGACCGACCAGGGGGCCAACCGCTTCACCGATGCCGACCTCGATCTCGCCGTGAAGGCCGGGCCGGTCAATTTTGCCGGCCTGAGTGCGGACACGCTCGATACAGCGCTGCGCCTGCGCGAAGGCGTTCTGGAGATCGACCGGCTGTCGGTTGGTGGGTTGGCTGGTGCGTCGCTCAGTGCCACCGGGCGGATCAAGGATTTTCCTGCGGCGCCTACGGGTAATCTCGATGCCTCGGTGGTGGCGGTCGACCTGGCGCCGCTGGTCGCGCTGGCAGCGAAGCAGTCGCCTGACAACCATCTGCTGACTGGGCTTGCGGCACGCGCGGCGGCATATCCTGATCTGTTGACCGACGCCCGGATCGATTTCGTCGCCAGTGCTGTGGAAAATGGCGATGGCTCGACAGGTGTTGCGCTTAGCGGCCAGGGTGTTGCTGGAGGTTCGGACCTTCTGGCGACGCTGTCGGCACAGGCGATACCAAATGCGCTCGCAAGGTCGCAGCTGAAGCTCGATTTTTCTGCCCGTAATGAAGACGCCACCAGCCTGATGGCGCTGGCTGGGCTGCCTGTGCTGCCGCTTGGCGTGACCGGGCCGGGCGAGCTGCAGCTGACGGCGAACGGTGCTCCACAAAACGGCCTTGAAGTCAGGACTAGCCTGAAAGGCGACGACGCCTCGGCTGGCTTTACCGGCACCGTGGCGCTGCGCGACGATGGCCCGAGCCTGAATGGCCGGCTGACGCTGCAGGCTGCCAACATAGAGCCCTGGCTGATGACATCTGGCGTTTCCCTGCCAAGCATGGGCATGGGCACCCAGGTGGACCTTGCGACTGATGCCAGCCTAACCGGGGGCGCTCTGGTGTTCGACAGGCTTGACGGCAGCGTCAACCAAGGGACGGTGACCGGGAACCTTAGGGCGGAGATGCGTGATGGCATGCCGCATCTCAGCGGATCCCTGATGCTCAACGAACTCGACCTCAGGCCCTTCGCCGAGATGATGTTGGGCGCGGCAGCACTTGAGGGCGGCAGCGGGGTTTGGCCAGCGGCACCTTTTGCGCCAAAATCGGCAGCGCCTTTCAGCGCCGACCTTCAAATCACTGCCGGCACTGTTCTGGCGGAGCCTATGGCTACGGCCACTGACGCCGTGCTTGGGTTGCAGATGGATAGTCAGGCGCTCAGGCTCTCCAACATCAAGGCCAAGCTATTGGGCGGTGACCTCGAAGGCCTGATCGAACTCAAGAACAATGACGGCTCGGCGCTGCTTTCGGGCCAGCTGAAGCTCGTGGGTTCCGATGTCGGGGCGATGCCGGGGGCGGGCGGTCTTAGCGGCAAGGGCGATTTTTCAGCGACGCTGTCGGGAAGCGGCAAATCGGTCGAAGGACTGGTCGCATCGCTGGCCGGTTCGGGTACGGCTGTGGTCAATGGGCTGACGATTCCTGGCTTCAACCCCGACGCGTTTGGACCAATGATCGCCAAGGCCAATGTTTTGGGCCGTGACATCAATGCGGCGCGCGTCGCCGAATTCGCACCCGAGATCGTGAGCAAGGGCAGCTTTGTCGCCGACAAGGCGGATGTGGCGTTCACCATCGCTGGCGGTGTCTTGCGTGCGCCGCCGCTGACGCTGAAGAACGCTGCCGCTACGCTGACGGCTGATCTGCGTACCGACCTCAACGCCGGTATCGTGGCGGCTATTGGCAGCATTGCGTATGCGCCTGACAAAGAGGCTTTGGTCGGGTCCGAGCCCATGCTGGGCTTCCAGGTCGAAGGTGAGCCGGGCGCAACCGTGCAGCTGTTTGACAGCGCGCCGATGGCGCAGTTCCTGACGCAGCGCGCGCTGGAAAAGGAGCAGGCGCGGGTCGAGGCAATGCAGGCGGTGTTGCTGGAAAAGCAGCGGCTGCGGCGCGAGGCGCGCCACTTCGTGGCGCTGCAGGCCGAGCGAGAGCGCATCGCCGAAGAGGCGAGACTGGCTGAAGAAGCGCGGATAAAAGCCGAAGAAGAGGCCAAGGCGCAAGCCGAGGCAGCGCGGCTGCAGGCCGAGGAGGAGGCACGCGCGGCGGAAGCTGCTGCAAGGAGCCAGGCTGAAGCCGACGCGCAGGCGGCCAGGGAAAAGGCCCTTCACGAGGCAGAGCAGGCACGGCAGGCGGCTGAGGAAAGGGCGCGGCTGGAGGCCGAGCAGAAGGCGAAGCTAGAGGCGGAAGCGGCAAAACCCGCGCCGGAGGTTCAACGGGCACCCTTGCCGGAAGCGCGGCCTATGGCGGCGCCGAACGCGCCGGCACCGACCGAATCTGCTCCTCCGGCGGACGCTGTGCCGGCGAAGAAACTCGACCCGCTCAGCCTGGACGATTTTTTCAAGACGCTGCAGAGCCAGTAGGCGGAGTCTTTGCCAGCCGCACTATCGTGCTAGCCCACTTTGGCTTTTTTCAGCACGTCGTTGATACGGCTTTGCCAGCCTTTGCCCGTGGCCTTGAACTTGGCAATCACGTCGGGATCGAGCCGGATCGACACGACCTGCTTGGGTGCTTCGATTGAAGGGCGGCCGCGGGTGCGGCGAATGCTTTCTGCCCATTTTGGAAACAGGGCGAATGGCTTTGCGGTCCTGAACTCTTCTTCTGTCCATTCAGGACTGTCGGAAACTTCGTCCCAATCTTCCTTGGTGTAGCCGTGGCCGGGTTCGAATTCTTTCCTGGTTGGCTTTCCCGTCATTTGAGCAGCCTTCGTTCGTGTGGACTGGCAGGACGCATCGAAATGACCGAAACGCCTTCGTGGCCCAGCCTTGCAAAATCACCGCAATCGAACCATCGGCAAACGGGCCGATCGCCTTGAAGCGATTGGTTTTTGTTGCGTGCACGATGGCGCCCATGAAGAAATCCTCATCGAGCAGGGCAAAATCGATACGTTTAATGGTCCCGGTCAAGAATAAACGTATTACAAAAAAAGCCTGGCAAAGTGCGGCGCGCCAGTTGGAAATCTTCTACTGGCAGGCGCGCCTGGAAGTGCCGAGCTTCGCCTGCTCCAGCACAAACAGTCTGAGCGCGGAGGAAAGGTTTGCTTCGCGTGGGCGCTGGCTGTCGACTTCGGCGACGAGAGCAGCAAGGGTGATGGCGCGGGCGGCCGCGATGGCGACGAGGTCGTCGTAAAACGGCTTTTCCAGCGAATAGCTGGTGCGGTGGCCGCGAATCGTCACCGAGCGTTTTTCGACCAGGCTCACCGGTCGGACTTTTCGGGATCGCGGCGATGGCCGTCGACAAACTTTTCAACGCGCTCGGCGGTCAGCTGGTCGCGCGCCTTCTCGGCCTTGGTGCGGCCATGCAGCACTCGATTCTGGTCGGCAAGGGTCTCGCGCTCGGCGCGCGCCTTGTGCTTCTTGAACTGGCGAAGATTGACGATGTCGGCCATGCGACCTCGCCGCCGGGTTATTTCTTGCGGAACGCGTCGAGCGAAACGACTTCGGCGCCTTTGCCGTGGGCTGGCTCTTCGGGCGTTTCCTTCTCAGCGGCGCCGGCCTTCTTCTTCGGTGCCGTCTTGCGCTCCGGCGGCTTGACCACAGCGATGGGCTCCGGATTGGACGGCGCTTCTTCAGACGCGGCAACCGGATCGGCCTTGACCTCGAATTCGAGCTCGAAGTTCACCGAAGGGTCGTAGAAGCCGCGCACGGCAGAGAAGGGGATCTCGAGCTTTTCCGGAACATCGGAGAAAGACAGGCCAATCTCAAAGCCGGTGTCGGTCACCTTGAGGTCCCAATACTGGAACTGGACGACGATGGTCATCTGCTCGGGATAACGCTCATGCAGGCGCGAAGAGATGCGCACGCCCGGCGCGCCGGTCATGAAGGTGATGAAGAAATGGTGGTTGCCCGGCAGGCCCGTGCGCGCGACTTCCGCCAGGACCTTGCGCATGACGCCACGCAGTGCCTCCTGGGCGAGAATGTCGTAGCGGATCTGGTCTTCGGCCATATGTACAAGCGGGTCCGATTGAATCGTTCCCTTACCTGTAATCAAGCTTGAGGCCGCCGTAAACCGGATATAGCGCCCTATTGAATGTTTGGGATTTCAGCCTTTGCCTGCTCGCAAGCTGCAGGACGACGTGAACGTCCATGCGGCCCCAATTATGCTGGTCGTGCCTTGCCGTAGGCGCGCAGGAAGCAGCGGACGGCGTTGGTCGCTGCTGCACGCAGCTGCTCTTCCGAGAGGGGATCGCCGAAAATCATCGCCATTTGCAGGTCGGCATTGACGAGAGCCAAAAACTGGCGCGCAGCGACGTCGGGGTCGTCCAGATCGAGCCAGCCGGCTAGGGCGAGGCGGGCAAGACGCGCGGCAAGGGCTGCCCAGGTCTTGGCAGGGCCGTGTTCGCGCCAGCCTGCGAAAAGCTCGGGATAGCGCTCGCCTTCGGTCTGCAGCAGCTTGCGCAGGAACTTGCCGTCGCGATTGCACATGCAGTTCTGGTTGAGCCGCACGGCAAAGGCGATCAGCTCGGCCTCCAGGTCGACGGGCTTGTCGGGGAAGGTGGCGAGGGTCTCGAAAATGCTGGCGTTGATGCGTTCGGTGATTTCTCGGACTACTGCGACCAGCAGATTCTCCTTATCACCGTGATGATTGTAGACGGTCTGGCGCGATACGCCGGCTTCAGCGGCGATGAGGTCGATGTTGGCGCCGGCAAAGCCTTCACGACAGAAAACGCCAGCCGCGGCATCGAGGATCGAGTGGCGCTTGGCGGTGTGGCTGCGGGCGACGGCAATGTCAGGAGCGATGGCAGGTGTCATGGAATTTTTATATACAGGTGATTGACGATTTGGACAAGTATGTCTAAAAATATGGACGTGGTGCTGAGAGGCCGGTTCGGGAGGAGTCGGAATCTCGGTTTGCCGAACGTCCTTGGATTACATGTCGCCGTGTTTTCGCGGCGGAAACCAGATCCGAAAGAATCACACCATGACACCCCAATTTCTCCGCGTGGCGGTCGTGCTCGGCCTGTTGTCGGCCATCGGCCCGTTTGCAATCGACATGTATCTTCCGGCGCTGCCAACAATCGGCGCCGACCTCAACGCCAGCACTGCCGCCGTGCAGATGAGTCTGCTCGTCTTCTTCCTCGCCATGGGCTTGGCGCAGATCGTCGTTGGCCCGATCTCCGACATGATCGGCCGCAAGGCGCCGCTCTATATCGGCCTGGTGCTGTTTGCCATCGGCGGTGTAGGTGCAGCGCTCGCGCCCAATATCGAATGGCTCATCTTTTTCCGCGTCGTACAGGGCCTTGGTGCTTCGGCCGGCATGGTGGTGCCGCGCGCAATCGTGCGCGACCTGCATACCGGTACCGAGGCAGCGCGGCTGATGTCGCTGTTGATGCTGGTGTTTTCCGTTTCGCCGATCCTTGCGCCGCTGACGGGTAGCCTGGTGATCGAAGGCTTCGGCTGGCGCGCCGTGTTCTGGGTCGTCACTGCTGCCGCGATGCTGGCAATCGTGCTGTTGTCGACGTCGCTGAAGGAAACGCGGCCCGCTGAACATCGCGCCGAAAGCTCGGTGCGCAGCGCCCTCAGCGGCTATCGCTTCCTGCTCGGCGACCGCAATTTCCTCAGCCTGACTTTCATCGGTGGCTTTGGCATCGCCAGCTTCTTTGTCTACCTCGCCAATTCGTCGTTCATCCTGATCGACCATTATGGCCTGTCGCCGTCGGTCTACAGCGTGTTCTTCTCGATCAATGCGGTGGCGTTCATCGGCATGTCACAGCTGACCGGATTGCTGACCGAGCGCTTCGGGCTGCGGCGCGTGGTCAGGGTCGCGGTGGTCGGTTATGCAACGATGATGGTGGTGTTGCTCGCCGTGTTCGCTTCGGGCGTCGACCGCCTCGACGTGCTCGCAACGCTGTTGTTCATCGGCTACGGCTTCCTTGGCCTCGTCATCCCCACCACCTCGGTGCTGGCGATGGAAGAGCATGGCGAAATTGCAGGTACGGCCTCCGCACTGATGGGCACGCTGCACTTTGCCACCGGTGCCGTCGCCATGGCGGTGGCAGGACTGTTCTTCGACGGCACGCCGCTGCCGATGGTCTTTGGCATTACCATCTCGGCCGTCATTGCCTTTGTGCTGGCCCAGGTGTCGCTTGGTCGCAGCCAGATGGCAGTCGAAGCCCCGGCGGAATGAAATCAAGCGGGGCCGGGCATTTGTCGCCCGGCTCCACAGTCATTAGTACCGAGGTCGCCCGATGACTGTCGGGGTCGAGCCGAAATGTCGCGCCATCTTCATCTAGCCTTGATATCGTCTTATTTACCCATGGGCCGGTAAGTCATTGCCAAGACCACCGGAAGTAGAGCGACGACGCCCGAGGCCATCGAAAATCTTGAAGTTCATTCCCTCCGCCTTGCTGCTGCTGTTTGCAGCAACGTTCTTGTGCGTGTGGCTGCTAGAGCGCCGCCGGCGGCATCTACTGTTTTTCTCGCTTGCGTTCGCGGCTGTCGGGAGTGCGACCGTCGTGCAATTCGCCTTGTGGCCACCTGATATTGGTTACAACACGATCGTTTCCGCGATGCTGTATGCCGCAGGACCGCTGCTGTTGGTCGAAGGCGTGTTGTCGCGTTCACGCAGGTCGATGCCTCTGGTCCTGCACGCGATCTGGTTTGCGGCCATCGTCGGCCTGCTGTGCTATTTCTATTACATCGATAACAATCTCCAGATCCGCGTCTATGCGCTCAATCTCGGTATGGGCTGCATCATCCTGAGCGGTGCTTGGAAGCTGCGCGACCTGGTGCGCGGCAACGTCATCGACCGCGCCATGGTCTGGCTCCTGTTTGGTCTCGGCCTGACCTTCTTTGTGCGCGTGCTGCTCGACGGCAGCACGGTTCCATCTGACAACGTCGAAGCATTTTTTGAATCCGAATTCTGGATCTGGGCGCAGTTTACCATGTCGGTGCTGGGGGTTGGCATGGGACTCGGGTTGCTGGTGGTCGTCTGCGCGGACATCGTGCTGGGGCTCAAGGCGGAGCGCGACAGTGATCCGCTGACCGGTTTGCTCAATCGCCGTGGCCTGCAAAGCAGAGCCCCGCGACTGCCGGCTACAGATCGCGAACAGCTGAGCATCGTCGCCTTCGACATCGACCGGTTCAAGGCGATCAACGTC
>NZ_JBFUIP010000212.1:0-8278 GCF_056401815.1 Aminobacter sp. P4_D5
GGGAAAACTTCGCCACGGCGTGGATGTAGGATCGTTGCGTTGCCGGCGACAGATTGCGGACCGTCATGTCCTCGATCATCCGACGGCGCAGAGGGCTCATCTCGGCCATCTCAAAACTCCTGTTCTCAAGATTGCGCTTCAACAGCCGCAATCCTTCAAAACAGAAGCGTCATCCGCAAACCCGCGCACCAAATGCCGCGTCAGCGGCTTCGTTCAATCCCCCGATTCAGGCAAGATCAGAAACGCTCTAGGATGCAGTTTACGCCGCTTGCCATCACCATCGAGCACGCCCAAAGAGTGGCAGAATTGCCTCGCCACCACGGAGACCCATTCGACCGGCTGCTGATCGCGCAGGCGCAAATCGAGAACCTGTCGATCCTCA
This sequence comes from Aminobacter sp. P4_D5, assembly GCF_056401815.1. Taxonomy (NCBI): domain Bacteria; kingdom Pseudomonadati; phylum Pseudomonadota; class Alphaproteobacteria; order Hyphomicrobiales; family Phyllobacteriaceae; genus Aminobacter; species Aminobacter sp. P4_D5. Next base: position 383 of record NZ_JBFUIP010000212.1, read on the forward strand.
CCGCAGATCCACTGTTTGCACGCTACGACGTGGCGCTCGCTTAAAGCTTGAGCCGCTCGACCTCTTCCCCGCGGAAACGCAGATCATAGTCCAAGAAGAATTCGTCGAGCGGAGGTGGCGCAACCGACGTGCCCGACAGCATCGCATGCACCTGCCCGCGATGGTGGATTTCATGCAGGAACAGATGCGTGAGCAAATCGCCGATGCGCTCGGGGATCTGCCCGGCCTTGCCACGATCCGATAGCACCTGCCTGTCGAGATCGGCCTCGCTGAAACGGTCGCAGTAAGCCACCAGTTGCCGGTCGAAATCCGCCTGCGCCTTGGCGAGTTCGGCCGCATCGTCGAACTCGACGAAACGATCGAACACTTTTTGTCCCTCGCCCCCTTCCTCAATCATGTCGAGATAAAAGATGTCGACTGACAGGATGTGGTTCAGCGTCTCCTTGAGCGAAGGAAAGAAGCTGGTGCGCTCAGCGTCGAATTCGCCTGGCTGCAAGGCCTGCACAGCGCGGTAGATGCGGTCGTTGGACCACAGATTGTTCCGCGCCATGCGGCGAAAATGGCTGGCCATGTCCATGGCTACTCAGGCCGGTTCGAACCGTCCCACTTGCCGCTCGATGGCACCGAAGATCGAATGGCCGTCCTTGCCCTTCATCTCGACGCGCAGCGTGTCACCGAGCGAAACCGAGAGCGTCTCGACCGCGCCCCTGACGATGGCACCGGTGCCGATCGGCCGGGTGGCTGAAGCGTCCGCGATCAGTTTCGGAAAGCTGGTCCAGACGGAAGTGACGCTTCGTCCACCGACAAGCAGCGGCAGGTGCACGGCTCCGTCCCAGGCGTCGCCCAATTCGTCCGGCGTGACCGCGACAGGCGACAAGACAGATGTACCGGCCTGGCCGCCATCCAGCACCGTGTCGGCGGACAGCACGACAAGGGCGATCGCGTCCTTCGCATTCTCCGATGTCGCGGCCATGGCAACATCAGAGACGATCACGGATACAGCCGCCTCGACCTTGGCATCGCGCATCTTGCCGGCAAGTTCGAGCGGATCGCGCGGGCCGGCGAAAGCATCGCCCCCACCCAGGCGCTGATAGGCGCGCGGCAGAGGTGAATGTGCATCATGCTCATGGAATCGCGACGATGGCACCGAACCAACCTCGAGCGATTCAGCCAGTGCCGCGAGGTGCGGAGAAATCCTGCGCCAGTCGTCGAGCGCTGCCTGCAGGCTCAGTGCCAGGAAAGAGGCATCGGTGTATCGCGTCAGGTCGCGCGAGACGATGACCAGTTTTCCGTCACGCGAACCGTTCTTCAGCGTCGCCAGTTTCATGCGGGTCCTCCTGAGTTCGGACGGTATCGTCCTCGATCACCACAACAAGCCCGTCGCGGCCGATCGTCAAGGGACCATTCCATGTTTTCCTGACAGCCTCGATCCATTCAGCCTCGCCGATATCCGGATCGTCGGCCGGAATGAGGTGGTTGAGCACCAACCGCCCGACCCCGGCGCATGCGGCGATGGTCCCCGCTTCGCCAGCCAGGCTGTGACTTGCCATCAAATGCTCCTTCAGCCGCGCACCGTTGCCAGTGCGGGCGACCAGTCGCTCGACGCCTTGTTCCAGCATCGCCTCGTGAAGCAGGATGTCGGCACCACGCGCAAACTCGGCCAGCGGCGGGAACAAGGCGGTGTCGGCGGAAAAGACGACGGTTGTGCCCGAGTACTCGAAGCGGAGGGCAAAACACTCGGTCACTGGCGGGTGGTCGACGCGCAAGGCTGTGACGTTCAATGCGCCGTCGCGCAATACCTCACCTTCGCCGAACTCCACGACCTCGACCATCTGGCGCAGGTCGGGGCGGCCTTCATCGTCGACCCGGGTTTCGATGTCGAATTCAAGCGCTTGCACGAATTTTTGCCAGTATCGATTCAAGCCGACAGGGCCGAACAGCCTGACTGGCGTCGCAAGCCCGGCCGTCCAGGCGGTGTGTATCAGCGGCCCTAGTTCCAGCACATGATCGGAATGAAGGTGAGTGACGAAGATCAGGTCGAGTGACTTGAGGCTCAGGCCCGCGTCGGTCAAACCGCGCGTCACGCCCAGCCCGCAATCGACGACGACGGTGCGCCCACCGAGTTCCAGCAGTGTTGATGTCGGCCAGGGTCCGCCGGGCCGGATGGCCGGGCCACCCTTGGTGCCGAGCAGCACGAGACGGCCGCTCATGCGCACGTGCCCCAGCAAACAGCCGCGATTTGAACTTCAAGTTTCATGCCGCACCTCTTCACGCCTGCGCCCAAGCTAGAGCGCCGGCAACGACCGAGGCAAGGTCAAAGCGTCAATCGACGCGGCGCGGATATTGCGCGCGCGGCGGGATCCAGTGATGGATCAGCGCCAGCAGCAGCAGGCTGATACAGCTCAACAGCACCACGATGAACAGCGTACTACCCTGATAGGGCGTGGCTGTTGCAACAAGCGGGATTGCCCCCGCAGGCGGATGCGTGACGCGGAACATCAGCATCAGGGCGATCGAAACGCCGACCGCCACAGCCGACACCTCCCACAGACCGGGGAATGCCATCGCAGCGGCAACGCCAACTAGCGTGGCAATGAAATAGCCGGCGAAAATGTTGATTGGTTGCGCCAACGGACTGGCCGGCTGGCCGAACAAGAGCACCGCCGTCGCACCCAAGGGGGCGATCAGCATCGGCAGGCCGGTCACCGAAGCAAGCCCACCCACCGCCGCCAGACCGACAACGGCGCCCGATCCCGACTTGACGTGCGAGAGCATCTGTCCTTTCGGCTCATGCCGGGCGGTAAGGGTGCGTATGTGACGGCGCATCGTCGTTTCCAGCCGAAGGGCCTGTTTCGATAGCAACAGCAACTTCGGCTGGCAACGTGGCTTTGTTCGAAAAATTCGCCTTGGAGTGAAAAAACTTTCCTTAGATCACCAATCCATGACGACCTTGCCCGAATTGCCGGTGCGCATGGCGTCAAAACCGGCCTGATAATCGTCGATGCCGATGCGGTGGGTGATGAGACCGGTGACGTCGAGTGGTCCCTGGACGAGCGCAATCATCTTGTACCAAGTCTCGAACATCTCGCGGCCATAGATGCCCTTGAGATGCAGCATCTTGAAGATCACCTTGTTCCAGTCGATCTCGAAACCTGTAGGCGCGATGCCCAGGATAGCAATCTTGCCGCCATTGTTCATGGTGTCGATCATGTCGCGGAAGGCGACAGCAGAGCCCGACATCTCAAGGCCAATGTCGAAGCCTTCGGTCATGCCCTCGTCGCGCATGACGTCGCGCAGCTTCTCCTTGGAGGCATCGACGACGTGATGGACGCCGAGCTTCTTTGCCAACGCGAGACGCACAGGATTGATGTCGGTGATGACGACCTTGCGTGCGCCCACGCATTGGGCGACCAGCGCGCCCATGATGCCGATGGGTCCGGCGCCCGTCACCAGCACGTCCTCGCCAACGAGGTCGAATGACAGGGCGGTGTGTACGGCGTTGCCGAGCGGATCGAAGATCGCGGCGATCTCGTCCGGAACATCATCGGGAATGGGCACGACATTGTGCTGGGGGATCGCGACATATTCGGCGAAGGAACCCGGCCGATTGACGCCGACGCCAAGCGTATTGCGGCACAGATGCCCGCGCCCAGCACGGCAGTTGCGGCAGTGGCCGCAAACGATATGTCCCTCGCCCGACACGCGTTGGCCCACCTTGTAATCGGTCACGCCAGCGCCGAAATCGGCGATCGTGCCGACGAACTCATGGCCGGTGACCATCGGCACAGGCACCGTCTTTTGCGCCCATTGATCCCAATTGTAGATGTGGACATCAGTGCCGCAGATCGCCGATTTCCTGACCTTGATCAGCACGTCGTTGGGGCCGATCTCAGGCACTGGCACTTCTTCCATCCAGATACCCGGTTCGGCCTTCGCCTTCACCAGTGCGCGCATCATGTTCGACATTGTGTTGTCCTCGGAATCGCTTGATCCAGAATCGCTTTTGGCAATTCTGGCACTTTATGAAATGACGCCCAACTCGCGACCGACTTCACCAAAAGCCGCTACCGCGCGATCTATGTCGGCTGTCGAATGCGCCGCCGACATCTGGGTACGGATACGTGCCTGGCCCTTGGGCACCACCGGGAACGAAAAGCCGATGACATAGATGCCGCGCTTCAGCATCCGCGCCGCCATCTCCTGGGCAAGCGTCGCATCGCCCAGCATGACTGGGACGATCGGATGATTGGCACCGGCGAGCGTGAAGCCGAGCTTGCCCATGCCGGAGCGGAAACGCTCGGCATTGGCATAGAGCTTTTCGCGCAAAGCCCCGCCCTCGCCGATCATGTCCAGCACCTTGATCGAGGCCCCGGCGATGGAAGGGGCAAGCGTGTTGGAAAACAGGTATGGCCGCGAGCGCTGGCGCAGCCAGTCGACGACGTCGCGCTTGCCACTGGTATAGCCGCCGGATGCGCCCCCCAGCGCCTTGCCCAGCGTGCCGGTGATGATATCGACACGGCCTTCGACGCCGCAATGCTCTGGCGTGCCGCGACCATTCTTGCCGACGAAGCCGACAGCATGACTGTCGTCGACCATCACCATCGCCCCGTATTTTTCGGCGAGATCGCAAACGCCTTGGAGGTTGGCGATGATGCCGTCCATGGAGAACACACCATCAGTAGCGATCAGCTTGAAGCGGCTGCCCTCGGCTTTCTTCAATTCCTCTTCGAGCGCTGCCATGTCGTTGTTGGCGTAGCGGAAGCGCTTGGCCTTGGACAAGCGCACGCCGTCGATGATCGAGGCGTGGTTCAACGCATCGGAAATGATGGCGTCTTCTTCCGAAAGCAGCGTTTCAAACAGACCGGCATTAGCGTCGAAGCATGAGGAATAAAGGATCGTGTCCTCCATGCCGAGGAATGCGGACAGCTTTGCCTCCAGTTCCTTGTGTTCTTCCTGCGTGCCGCAGATGAAGCGCACCGAAGCCATGCCGTAGCCGTAACGGTCGAGCGCCTTCTTGGCGGCGTCGCGCAGATCATGGCTATCGGCGAGGCCGAGATAGTTGTTGGCGCAGAAGTTCAGCACCTTTTCGCCGCCGACCTCGATCTCGGCGCTCTGCGTCGACGTGATGACTCGCTCGGACTTGTAGAGGCCAGCCGACTTCAGCCCTTCCAGTTCCGAGGCGATGTGAGAAAGGAAATTGCCGTTCATATGTACGCTCCCTGCTGCCGCGGAAAATCGGGCGAAGCTTGCCACGACGCTATCACAAATGCGACTTGGCCGCTCGCCGCTTCCCTCGCTTCGACAGCGAAGCCAACGCGCTAAGCTTCATCCAATTTCGCACACTACCGGCTTGGGGACAGCATGACCGACGCTACGATTTCAAGCATACGCATCTTCCGCCAATGGCAGCCGTTTCGCGACGGCACCTACCGTTGCTCAGGCGGGCGAAGTGCTGAAGGTTTTGATTCGACAATCGTCGAGATCACCAGCCGCGACGGCATCAGCGGCTATGGCGAGATGGCGCCGCTTGGCAGCTTCTACGATCCCGCCTTTGCCGCCGGCGCGCGCGAGGCGATGCGGGAACTGGCACCGCAACTGCTCGGCTGTGACGCCTCCGGCATCGAGGCGTTGAACCGGCGCATGGATCTTCTGCTCAAGGGCCACCCCTATGCGAAATCGGCGCTCGACATGGCGCTGTGGGATATTGCGGGCAAACGCTCTGGCCTGTCGCTTGCCGCTATGAGCGGCGGTGCGGAAGGCACACAACTCGCGCTCTACCGCTCGATCGCCCAGCAATCGCCCGACGCGATGGCGACACGGGCGCAAAAATACATCGCCGAGGGCTACCGCCGCCTGCAGGTCAAGGTCGGGCTCGATGTCAACGACGACATTGCACGGCTGGAAGCGGTGCGGGCGGCGGTGCCGAACGACACAGTATTGTTCTGCGACGCCAATGCAAGCTGGGGCACAGCCGAGACCCGCCGCTTCCTATTGGCGACGCAGGCGCTCGACTACACGCTCGAGCAGCCCTGCGCGAGCTACGAGGAAAACCTCGCCATTCGCCGCGCCACCGACCGGCCGCTGGTGCTCGACGAGACGATCGACAGTGTGGACGTGCTGCTGCGCGCCATATCTGACGGCCTTGTCGATGGCATCACCATCAAGCTGGCGCGCGTCGGCGGGCTGACCAAGGCCAAGCTTCTGCGTGACATAGCGATTGCCAAGAACCTCAAGGTCACGATCGAAGACACTGGCGGCGCGCAGATCGACACGGCGGCCTATTCGGGCCTGCTGTTGTCGACGCCGGAGGGGCTCAGGCAGCACACTGTCGACTTCCACAACTGGGTGACAGTGCCGAACGCGCTCGGCGAATTTGCCATTGCCGACGGCTTGATGAGCCTGCCCGGCGGACCAGGCCTTGGCCTGGATGTCAACCCGGCGAAATTCGGCGCGCCAATATTCGCCATCAAATCATGAAAGGGATGGCTGGACGGACACGCCCCCGCACCCGTCCAGCCCAGCATCGGCGCTATGGTAGCGGTGCGCCGATGACCTGGATGTTGTTTTTCGCGCAGGTATCGAAGAAGCGCTTGGCACTCTCTGGCGTCCGCTCTGCCTTGGGCGGCAGGGCTGCCGACGGCGCCGGCAAGCTCATCTGACGGACCATCTGCTCGAAGTCGCCACCCTGGGTGACGATCAGGCACGTCGCGCCATCGGTCGATTCGACGCGGAATGTGTGTGGAATTCCCTTGGGCGCCATGACGGTCTGCCCGGCATGGGCGAGAAAAACCTTGCCATCGACGCGAAAGCGCATCGTGCCTTCGAGAATGTGGATGATCTCGTCTTCGCAGAGATTGACGTGAAGCGGCGTCGTTTCGCCCTGCGGCATTCGGCATTCAATGATGCTGATCTGGTCGTTCCCCGCACAGGCGGGAACACGGATCGTCATCAGATTGTCGCCAAACCACAAAATCTGGCTGGCACTCTCAACCTTGGCCTGGGCGTTCACCGACAAAATCCCCTCTCCTCGCAGCCGGCGAAACTGCCGGGCAAGTCGGGAATTATCGGCGAGATGTAACCGTTTGAGGTCGGGAACGGTCACGACTGTTTCAAAACCATGAAACAATTCGCGCCTCCTTCGAAGCATACTCGAACTAACTAAACTTAAAATCGAAAGCCATGCGCAAATCAGTCAACAAACTTGCCTGCAAATAAAAGCGGCCGCGAGATGAACCCGCGACCGCCATAGAAGTGAACCATTGCCCTTGAGGCTTAGAAGAACGCCTGCAGACCGGTCTGTGCCCGACCGAGGATCAGCGCGTGCACGTCATGCGTGCCCTCATAGGTGTTGACCGTCTCCAGGTTCTGCGCGTGGCGCATCACGTGGTAGCCGATCTGGATGCCGTTGCCGCCATGCATGTCGCGGGCCTGGCGGGCGATGTCGAGCGCCTTGCCGCAATTGTTGCGCTTGACCAGCGAAATCATCTCAGGCGCGAACTTGTGTTCATCCATGAGACGGCCCACGCGCAACGAACCCTGCAGGCCAAGAGCGATCTCGGTTTGCATGTCGGCGAGCTTCTTCTGGTAGAGCTGCGTTCCGGCCAGCGGCTTGTTGAACTGCTTGCGGTCGAGGCCATACTGGCGAGCGCGGTGCCAGCAATCTTCGGCAGCGCCCAAGACGCCCCAGGAAATGCCGTAGCGGGCGCGGTTGAGGCAACCAAACGGCCCCTTCAGCCCGGAGACATTCGGCAGCAGCGCGTCTTCGCCGACTTCGACGCCTTCCATGACGATCTCGCCGGTGATCGAAGCGCGCAGCGACAGCTTGCCGCCGATCTTCGGTGCCGAAAGCCCCTTCATGCCCTTTTCCAGCACAAAGCCGCGGATCTGGTTGTCATG
>NZ_JBFUIP010000213.1:0-8243 GCF_056401815.1 Aminobacter sp. P4_D5
AGCCTTATCTGCGCGCGGCATGGCTGACCGAGATCGATCTCGCCGACACGGTGGTGATGGAAGACTCCGTGACCGGTGCGACATCAGGCGTTGCCGCGGGCATGCGCACCATCTTTTGGCCGCAAGACAAGATCGAAGGGCCGGCAGGCGCCCTGGTGGCGCATAGTGCCGACGAGGTTCGGGCGTTGCTCGGGCTGGACTGAGCGCTTGAAAATTGCCCTCACCCTTACCCTCTCTCCGTAAACGGGGCGAGGGGGCGTCGACGTGGCCGCTTGTCTCTTCTCTCCGTCTTTCACAGGGAGAAGGTGCCGGCAAGCGGATGAGGGGCGGTTGGACGTACGCGACCTCACTCAGCTCCGATACACTGGTTCCTGCTCGTCGAGGATCGCCTTGAGTTCGGCGAGGTGGCGTTCGGCCTGGCCGGGATAATCCTCTTGCTCGAGCGCTGCCTTTTCGGCGATCTCGTCGGACAGAACCCGCAGCGGCCGGCCTGTCCACAACGCCTTGATGTAGGTCTCGCAGGCACGCTCGAAATAATAGAGTCGGTTGAAGGTGTCGGCGACGCTGTCGCCAATGACCAGAACGCCGTGGTTACCCATGATCATCACCTTGACCTTGGGATCGGCAAGCAGGCTGGAACAGCGCTCGCCCTCCTCCTCGAAGGCCAGACCGCCGTAATGGGCGTCAACGACATGGCGTCGAAAGAAGATCGCCGTGTTCTGGTCGATCGGCGGCAGCGTCGAATCGGCAAGCGAAGCGAGCACCGTGGCGTGGATCGAATGCACATGCATGACGCAGCGCGCATGGGCGCAATTGCGGTGGACGGCACCGTGCAGCCCCCAGGCGGTCGGGTCGGGGGCATTCGGCCCGCTCATCGTTTCGGGATCGTTGGCGTCGATGAGCAGGAGATCGCTCGCCTTGATGCGCGAGAAATGGACCTGGTTGGGGTTCATCAGGAATTTCGAGCCGTCGTCGTTGACGGCAAGCGAGAAGTGGTTGGCCACCGCCTCATGCATGTTGAACCGCGCCGTCCAGCGGAAGGCGCAGGCGAGGTCGACGCGCTCCTCGTAGAACGGCAGGTTGGTCTGCTTGAGCTGGGTGACGGCCATGTGTTCCTCCCTGAACTGGAGGAAGAATGCAGCGCTGGTGCTTGCACGGCAACCGCCGATCAGGCGGAAATCCGCTGGTCCAGCCTGAGGCCGCCATTTTCGACGATGAAGTCGATGACGGCTTCGAGCCCCTTGCCGCGCGAAAGATCCGTGAATCCGAACGGGCGCTTGCCGCGCTGGCGCGCAGCATCCGCTTCCATGACCTCGAGATTGACGTTCACATAAGGTGCAAGGTCACTCTTGTTGATGACCAGGAAGTCGGAGCGGGTGATGCCGGGGCCGCCCTTGCGCGGGATCTCTTCGCCCTGGCAGACCGAGATGACGTAGAGCGTGAGATCGGCGAGGTCGGGCGAGAAGGTGGCGGCGAGATTGTCGCCGCCGGATTCGATGAAGACGATGTCGAGATCGGGGAATCTGCGGTTCATCTCGGCGATGGCTTGCAGGTTGATGGACGCGTCCTCGCGGATGGCGGTATGCGGGCAACCGCCGGTTTCCACGCCCATGATGCGCTCTTCCGGCAGCGCCTGCAGGCGGGCCAGCATCAGCGCGTCTTCCTTGGTGTAGATGTCGTTGGTGACGACAGCGATCGAGAACTCGTCGCGCAGCGCCTTGCAAAGCTTTTCGGTCAGAGTCGTCTTGCCCGAGCCGACGGGGCCGCCGATGCCGATGCGAAGCGGGCCGTTTTTCGAAGTCATTGTCCAAATCCCTTGGTGGCGAGGAAGGCAAAGCCAAAGCCGATGGCAAGGCACAGCGGCGAATAGAACTGGCGGTCGAGCCGGGCGAACGGCATTTCCGGCGTCAGCCTGCGCCATGCGGGGGTGAAGCCGGCGATGCCGCGGCCGAGAAAGATCAGTGCGATCATCAAGGCCGAGGCGGCAAGGCCCTGGCGCGGAAACGGCGTGGCAAAGACGCCGACCAGCGCCAAAGGCCAGAGCGTGGCGACCAGGAGGCAGGCAGCGACGGCGAAGCTGGCGAAGGGCGTGGGCATGGCGTCGATGCCGCGAAAGCCAGCGACCGTACGAGCGCAGGACGCCTGGTCGGTTCCCGGCCATACGCCGCCAAGCCCCCAATAGACATGCAGCGAGGTCAACAGATAGAGTACGGCGGCAAGCGCGAAGGCGACTGGCATCATGAGCGAAAAAGCCTCGAATGCTGGGTTTCGTGGCGCATGGCCATGATGTCGGAGGTGATGGCGGCCGAGCCGAGGTCGTCGAGCCTCGATCGCGCGGCACGGGCGGCGACCGAAAGCGCGACCGGCTCGAATTCGGCGATGATAGCAGTGGCAGCTACCTGGCCGACGACGCCGAGGCGGATCGCCGCCTGGAGGAGATTGGTGGAGAACGCCTGCAGGTAAGCCGAAAGCGCATCCTGAAGGGCAATGCCATGCGCGCCTGAAACCGCGCCGACGGCGACGCAATAGGGGCACTCCACAGGCAGCCGTTCAAGTACGGGATGCGGCCAGGCTGAGGCGGCGGCGAGGAAGGCGGAACCTTGCAGCATCGCCTCCATATGCCGCTCGCGCGAACCGGCGAGCGCTTCGCCAAGAGCGGCAAGCTCCGTCAGGTCGCCGCCATCGCGGGCGCGCCGCCAGCTCTCTGAAAACAGCACGGCATCGTTCCAGCCGGAGCCCACTTCGGCCAGCGTCGTCAGCCAGCCGGCAAGGTCGTCTCGGCTGGAAATCAGCCCATCATGCACGGCGCGTTCGAGGCCATGGCAGTAAGAAAAGCCGCCGACCGGAAATACCGGCGACAGCCACGCCATGAGCCGCAGCAGTGCTGCACCGCCTGACGTGGGCTCAGTCATGGTGATGGTGGTAGCCGCCATGATCATGATCGTGATCGTGGTGGTGATGCCCATCATCGTGGGAATGGCCATGCCCATGATCGTGGCCCTGGCCGGAATAGGCGCCGCGCACCGGTTCGAAAGGTTCCAAGACGTCGGTGACGCGGGCACCGAGGCCTTCGAGCATCGCCTTGATGACGTGATCGCGCAGGATGAGAATCCGGTCGGCTTCGATGGCCGCCGCCAAATGACGGTTGCCGATATGCCAGGCGAGTTGCGTCAGATGCACGGCATCATGGGCGCGGATTTCGTAAAGTTCTTCCTCGCCGGCAAAGATCTCGGCGTGGCGGCCGTCGTCGAGCACCAGCACGTCGCCGGTTTCGAGCACCACAGGCTCGGGCAGGTCGACCAGCACGCGATCGCCATGGACAAGCTCGATGGCGCGGCGGCGGATGTGGCGCTCGTCATGAGCGAGCACGGCGACGTCGAAAGGCAGCGGACGTTGCGCATCGGCCCGGACGGCCTCGGCACGGATGAAATGGCTGGCGCGCAGCATCAGAAAGAACCTCCATTGGCCTGTGCCCTGGCACGCGCTGGCCGAGCAAGCATACGGTCGAGATAGTCGTTGACGCGCTCGGAGGCGATAGCGATCTTGCCGCCACGCGCCCAGCCGCCGATTTCGCCCAAGATCACGTCGACGGCGCTGAAACGGTCGCCGAGCGCGAATTCCTTGCCGATGAGACGCTTGTCGAGAGTCGCGACCTCGTTGGCGAAATCATACGCCACGGCGGGACCGACATCGACCCTCAGTTGCCGCGGCAGGATGAAGCGGTGGCGCAGCTTGTTCCACAAGGGCGCTTCCAGTTCCGACTGGGCAAAATGCATCCAGCTGTCCATTTCGGCGCGGCCACGCAGGCCGGGATTGGCGCCAAAACCTTTGTCGGCATGCTTGTCGCCGAGGTAGATGCAGATCGCCGCAGAGTCGGTCAGCGTGAAGTCGCCGTCGACCAGAACCGGCAGCTTGCCGGAAGGGTTGAGCGCCTGGGCCTCGGCCGAGCGCAACCCGACCTCGACGAATTCGTAAGGCTCGCCGAGTTCCTCCAGCATCCACAGGACACGCGATACGCGCGATCCGCGCGAACCGTAAGCTTTGTACATGCTTGGAATTGCCCTTTTGACTTCGGCTGCGGCGGCTCTGGGGCGGCTATTCCGGGAAGAATTCCAGATCGAGGATCTGTGCAATCGAAAAAGGACTGCTCGCTGGAAAGAGGTCTTCGGCGAGGCCGGTTTCTGTGACCGCGCTCGCACGCGCCATGGCATATTCCTCGGCTAGCACGCGCTGTGGGTAGCCAGTCAGGCTGGGGCTGTCCTTGATCACACGCGAAATCCGCCAGCGTTGCTCGGTGATGGTGGCTTTCCAGCTTCCCGTTCGCTGGCCGGGCTGGAAGCGCCATTTCAGCAAATGGACAAGCAGGACATTGAGCCGGCTTTCGATTTCGCTGCGCCCCAAGCTTTCGATCTCCTCGGCGAGATTTTCCCGGTCAAGCGCTGGCAGATTTCCCTTGCGCAACAACGCGGCTTGCTCAGCGCACCATTGAGCGTAGTCGGCCTCGTAGGGCGTCAATTGCGGTTTGCCGAAGATCTTGTTCATGGCAGGTATCCTGCGCCGAAACGCGTGCCTAGCCAATAGATTTTGCTGTGTTCGTGATGGCAAGTGCTGCTGCCAATTGACGAACTGCGCGCAATCCAGCTTGGTGCATTTCATGAAAAAACCCCGGCGCGCGGGTGCGGCCGGGGCTTCGATCAGCGCGAGGCCTGAGCCTTATGCGGCTGCGGCGACGTCGTCGTTCTTGAGGGCTTCAAGAATGTTCTGCGGCGAGGAGACGCCATAGGGATCGCTGTCGCAGTTGTCGGAGAAGCCTTCTTCTTCGAACCACTTCTCGACGCGGCCGTTGTTGATGACGGCGGCATAGCGCCACGAGCGCATGCCGAAGCCGACATTGTCCTTGGCAACGAGCATGCCCATCTTGCGGGTGAATTCGCCCGAACCGTCCGGAATGAGCTTCACCTTGTCGAGATTCTGCGACTTGCCCCAGGCGTTCATGACGAAGGCGTCGTTGACCGACACGCAGTAGATCTCATCGATGCCTTGAGCCTGGAACTCGCCGAACAGCTTTTCGAAATCGGGCAGCTGGAAGGTCGAGCAGGTCGGCGTGAATGCGCCCGGCAGCGAAAACAGGACGACGCGCTTGCCGTCGAAGTAATCGGCCGAGCTCTTGTCTTCCCAGCGGAAGGGATTGGGGCCGCCGACGGCTTCGTCACGCACGCGCGTACGGAAGGTAACGGCAGGAACTGTCTTCCTGATCATGTCAAACTCCATTTCCAAGAGAGCAGGAGCCCCGGTCTTGGGGGTCGGAGGCCTGCCGAATTTTTTGCTAGCAGATGCTAGATAACAATTGGCCGGGGGCCGTTCCAGCATTGCCGGCGTGGCATCAGGTCGCGGGCCTGACGTATCAGAACAAGAAGTAGCGCTGGGCCATCGGCAGCACGGTCGATGGCTCGCAGGTCAAAAGCTCGCCGTCGGCGCGCACCTCGTAGGTCTCGGGGTCGACCTCCATCTGAGGCATGGCATCGTTGAGAATCATCGAACGCTTGCCGATGCCGCCGCGGGTGTTTTCGACCGCCACCATCTGCTTTTCCACGCCGATGCTCTCGCGCAGGCCGCCTTCGAGCCCGGCCTTGGAGACGAAGGTGATTGAGCTGTGGGTGAGCGCCTTGCCGAAAGAGCCGAACATCGGCCGGTAGTGACTTGGCTGCGGCGTCGGTATCGAGCCATTGGGGTCGCCCATCGGGGCTGTGGCGATCCAGCCGCCAAGCAGCACCATGTCGGGCTTCACGCCGAAGAAGGCGGGATTCCACAAGACCAGGTCGGCGCGCTTGCCGACCTCGATCGAGCCGATCTCCTTGGACATGCCATGTGCGATGGCCGGGTTGATGGTGTATTTGGCGATGTAGCGGCGGGCGCGGAAATTGTCGTTGTTGCCTTTTTCGCCCGGCAATGCGCCGCGCTGGCGCTTCATCTTGTCGGCGGTCTGCCAGGTCCGGATGATCATCTCGCCGACCCGGCCCATGGCCTGGCTGTCCGACGAAATGACGGAGAAAGCGCCGAGGTCGTGCAGGATGTCTTCGGCGGCGATCGTTTCCTTACGGATGCGGCTTTCGGCAAAGGCGATGTCTTCGGGGATCGACGGCGACAAATGATGGCAGACCATCAGCATGTCGAGGTGCTCGGCCACCGTGTTGACCGTGTAGGGCCTCGTCGGGTTGGTCGAGGCCGGAATGACGTTGGGATATTGGCAGACCTTGATGATGTCGGGCGCATGTCCGCCGCCGGCACCTTCGGTGTGGAAGGAGTGGATGGTGCGGCCTTTGAAGGCGGCGACAGTATCCTCGACGAAGCCGCTTTCGTTGAGCGTATCGGAGTGGATCGCGACCTGAACGTCGTAGGCGTCGGCGACCGACAGACAAGTGTCGATGGCAGCAGGCGTCGAGCCCCAGTCCTCATGCAGCTTGAGCCCGCAGGCACCGGCCAGAACCATCTCTTCCAGCGCGCCCGGCAGCGAGGCGTTGCCCTTGCCGAACACGCCGATGTTCATCGGCAGGCCGTCGAAGGCCTGGATGATGCGGGCGATGTGCCAGGGGCCCGGCGTGCAGGTGGTGGCGAGCGTGCCATGCGCGGGACCGGTGCCGCCGCCGACCATGCAGGTGACGCCGGAATTCAGCGCTTCGTCGACCTGCTGCGGCGAGATGAAGTGGATATGGGTGTCGATGCCGCCGGCAGTCAGGATCTTGCCTTCGCCGGCGATGATTTCGGTGCCCGGGCCGATGATGATGGTCACGCCTGGTTGGGTGTCGGGATTGCCGGCCTTGCCGATGGCGGCGATGCGGCCGTCCCTGAGCCCGACATCGGCCTTGTAAATGCCGGTGTGATCGAGGATCAGCGCATTGGTGATGACGGTGTCGACGGCCCCCTGGGCGCGCGACAGCTGGCTTTGGCCCATGCCGTCGCGGATGACCTTGCCGCCGCCAAACTTCACCTCCTCGCCGTAGACGGTGAAGTCGTTTTCGACCTCGATGAACAGTTCGGTGTCGGCAAGCCGGACCTTGTCGCCGGTGGTGGGGCCGAACATTTTGGCGTAGTCACGACGGGAAATCGTTGCTGGCATCAGAGCTTTCCCATCACCTTTTGCTGGAAGCCGTAGACCTCGCGCTTGCCACCGAGCGGCACCAGTGTGACGTCGCGTTCCTGGCCCGGTTCGAAGCGCACGGCGGTGCCAGCGGCGATGTCGAGCCGCATCCCGCGCGCCTTCTCGCGGTCGAACTTCAAGCCGTTGTTGGTCTCGWAGAAATGATAGTGGCTGCCGACCTGGATSGGCCGGTCGCCRGTGTTGGCGACCTTGAGGGTCACCGTCGGCGCGCCCTTGTTGAGCTCGATCGAGCCTTGGGCGGTGATGATTTCGCCGGGGATCATGTGTGCTCCTACGCTGCGGTGTTGGCCGTGGGGGTGCAGCCCTCGGCTTTGAGCACGCGCTTGGTCGAGGCAGGGTATTTCAACAGCATGGAAGCGGGCCGGATCGGGCGAGCGGAAAAATTGCCGCCGCAATTGGGGCAGGTGCCGCCGAGCACGCCTGTCGCACAGTCGGCGCAGAAGGTGCACTCGAAGGTGCAGATCATCGCGTCGGGCGCTTCAGGCGGCAGGTCGCGGTCGCAGCATTCGCAATTGGGGCGCAGCTCAAGCATGACGGCCTCAGCGGATCGGTTCGTGCACGGTCACGAGCTTCGTGCCGTCGGGAAAGGTGGCTTCCACCTGAACGTCGTGGATCATCTCGGCGATGCCGTCCATGACCTGGTCGCGGGTGATGACATGGGCGCCGGCCTCCATCAGCTCGGCGACCGGGCGGCCGTCGCGGGCGCCCTCGACGATGAAGTCGGAAATCAGCGCGATCGCTTCAGGATGGTTGAGCTTGACGCCGCGTTCGAGCCGCTTTCGTGCGACAATCGCCGCCATCGCGATCAACAGCTTATCTTTTTCCCTGGGCGTCAGGTTCATGCCGGTACCAAAATCCTAGAGTGACCAAAGCCTGGGCAGGCCTGCCTGGCCATTGAGCAGTTCGACGAGTGGAACGAGTCGCTTACGTAGCGTGTAGCCATCTTCGGCGTAAAGCCTCGCAAGAAGCTTGCCAGTTCCAGCCACGCTCCAGGCGCTTGCGCCGCCATCGTCGCCGATGATTCGCCGCGCCGGCTCCAGCAAGACCTCTGACCTGTGCGAGATCAAGAGCAGCGTCGCCATGG
>NZ_JBFUIP010000214.1:0-8191 GCF_056401815.1 Aminobacter sp. P4_D5
GCTGTAGTCAGCGTCGTTGAGGCGCCGGGGAATTTTTCGAAGGCAAAGCGCGGGATCTTGGTGACGACATAGTCGATCGACGGCTCGAAGGAAGCGGGCGTCGCTCCGCCGGTGATGTCGTTTTCGAGCTCGTCGAGCGTGTAGCCGACGGCGAGCTTCGCGGCGATCTTGGCGATCGGGAAGCCGGTAGCCTTCGAGGCAAGCGCCGAGGAGCGCGACACGCGCGGATTCATCTCGATCACGACGAGCCGGCCGTCGGCCGGATTGACGGCGAACTGGACGTTGGAGCCGCCTGTCTCGACGCCGATCTCGCGCAGCACCGCGATCGAGGCGTTGCGCATGATCTGGTATTCTTTGTCGGTCAGCGTCAGCGCCGGTGCGACAGTGATCGAGTCGCCGGTGTGCACGCCCATTGGATCGATGTTTTCGATCGAGCAGATGATGATGCAGTTGTCGGCCTTGTCGCGGACGACCTCCATCTCGTATTCCTTCCAGCCGAGCACCGACTCCTCGATGAGGACTTCGGTGGTGGGGGAGGCATCGAGGCCGGAGCCGATGATCTCGAAGAATTCGGTGCGGTTGTAGGCGATGCCGCCGCCCGTGCCGCCCATGGTGAAGGACGGGCGGATGATGGCGGGCAGGCCGACATGGTCGAGCGCCTGGGCACCGATCGCCATGGCATGGTTGATGTAGCGCTGCTTGCGGTCGCCTTCGCCGAGGTTCCACTGGGTTTCAAGCGCGTCGAGCGCGGCGTCGAGATTGGCGGGGGCTTCCGCCTTGAGCGCTGCGCGCTCGGCCTCGTGCTTCTTGCGGTCGGCGTCCTTGACGTCGGAGGCGTTGGCCAGCATCGACTTCGGCGTCTCCAGCCCGATCTTGGCCATGGCTTCGCGGAACAGCGAGCGATCCTCGGCCTTGTCGATGGCTGCAGCGTCAGCACCGATCATCTCGACATTGTAGCGTTCGAGCACGCCCATGCGGCGCAGCGAAAGTGCGGTGTTGAGCGCGGTCTGGCCGCCCATGGTGGGCAGCAGCGCGTCAGGGCGCTCCTTGGCGATGATTTTCGCTACCACCTCAGGGGTGATCGGCTCGATATAGGTGGCGTCCGCCAGCTCGGGGTCGGTCATGATGGTGGCCGGGTTGGAGTTGACCAGGATGACCCGGTAACCTTCTTCCCTCAGCGCCTTGCAGGCCTGGGTGCCGGAGTAGTCGAACTCGCAGGCCTGGCCGATGACAATGGGACCAGCACCAATGATCAGGATGGACTTGATGTCGGTGCGTCTTGGCATGGTGTGCGTCCGTAAAAAGGCCTGCGCGAAGAACCGGGACGGGGCAATGCCCGGGCCGGTGCGCAAGTGAGATTCGAGTATCAGGCTAGGCGGGCCTTATAGGGGAAGGATTGGGAGTGGGGAACCCCGAAAAACGCTTTTCCTGTGCTGGAATGCGGGTTTGGCGTGGTGAAGGCGGACAAACGAAAGGGCAGCCGCGGTAACTCACGGCTGCCCTTGGACTGGCGGTCGACTTATGAGGCTTGCGAGATGCTGGCGCCGAACTCCTTGAAGCGCTTGATCGCATAGTCCGCGTCGATCAGCATTTCGGCGAAGTAGAGGCCGGGCGTTGCGGGGGCCTTGCCGTCGAGGCCGATCAGGCGTTCGACCGCAAGCGCCACTGCGAGTGCCGTGACCGGCGCCTGACCCTTGGGATGAACGAACTCGTAGCGGCTGCGGCCAGCGGTGCCGTCCTTCCTCTTGCCCGAGATGGCGATCATGATCTCGGTGGAAAAATGCTCGCCGCGATGGCGGCTTGCGGTTTCGCCAAGCGCGAAATCAAAGCGCACGGTTCGGGCGCCCGTCGTGACCGGCAGGCTGAAGACGTCGAAGGGCGAATAGGTCAAGCCGGGGACCTGCCTGCCATCGACACTGGTCACGGTGCGGCCCTGCTCGCCTGTTGCGGTCCAGTGCCATTTGTTGTCGTCGATAACCAGGGTGTTCGGCACCATGGTGAGGCGGTTGAAATCGGCCTCGGCGGCGGGGCCGCCCATGTCGTGCTCGTCGAGGAGGGCCGCGATCTCGATCGAATCCACCGTCTCGAACTGCTTGGCGAAATGCACGATGGCGAGGCTTGCGGCGCCGCCGAGCCAACTGCTGCCCATGAGGAACGGCGCGTTCGCCTTGTGGGTATAAATGGCGATCTCCGGCCCGATTTCGTGAATGCCGGTGGAGAGGCTCAGATATGGCACCGCTTTGGCCTGGGCGTAACGCAGGGCGTTGAGGGTGGCGTCATAGACGAACATGGCAATGGCGCTGAAGCCTTTGTCCGACGGCAGGCCGAGGTCCTGGCGGTCGAGGTCGACGACTATGGCTTCGGCGTTGCCGATCTCCTTGGCGACCGCATTTGCCTTATCGAGATTGCGCCCGGCGATGGCGATGGGCAGTGCCGGGTGCAACTTGCGCAGCGTGCGGGCGGCGAGGGCGCCGACGAAACCGGAACCGCCGATGATAAGTACGGGCTTGTGCGTTGTCATTTGGGCATAACTCCTCTGTGGCCGCGCAAGGGCGGCGCTGTCATATCTGAATGGAGGGGTGAGGCGGCGGGTGCTATCGCCGCCCAGGATCAGGCGAGCTTGACCAGCAAGTGCGGACGAGGAGCTGACCGGGGGCCGGGGCGGCAAGCGTGCGTTCGACCAGTTCGAAATTGGCGCGGCCGGGCAATCCTGCACGGCGGCTTTTCAAATGGATTTCACGGGCTGCAATGGTCATAAATCGCTCCTATGCTATGTTGTTAATATTGGTAAGTTACTTTATGTAAGTTACCATTGGTAATATGTATTGGCAAGAGCCGCATTCAAGTGCGCTTGGAAAAAAATTGGAGCCATGATCGTCATGAGTGCAGCCGCGACGAAAAAACTGCCGAAGGCCGAACGGCGCGTGCAATTGCTGGAAACCGCGCAGGAGATCGTGCGCGAGGAAGGCACCGACGCGCTGACGCTTGGCCGGCTTGCCGAACGTGCCGGTGTCAGCAAGCCAATCGCTTATGAGCATTTCGGCACCAGGGCGGGGCTGCTGATGGCGCTGTTTTCCGCCTACAATGATCTGCAGCTGGAAGCGCAGCGCCAGGCGCTGGCCTCGGCCGGCAAGACGCTGGGCGATGTCGCGGCCATTTTGGGCGAGGCCTATGTGAATTGCGTTGACACGGTCGGCCCGGAGGTCGGGGCGGTCTATGCGGCACTTTCGGGCACCGAGGAAATGGAAGGGTTCAAGCAGTCGCTGCGGGATGGCTATCTGAACGAATACCGCGAGGCGTTTTCGCGTTTTGTTGAATTGCCCGAGGAACTGAGCGGCGCGATCCTCTCAGGGCTTTTGGGCGCTGCCGAAGCGGTATCGCAGGATGCCGTCGCCGGGCGGATTTCCCGTGACGATGCGATTGCCGCACTGGCGCAGATATTCACCGCGACCCTCGACCGGTTTCGTCGCTGATTTCGTAGGCTGCTGTCAGCGATAGCGCAGGTTTTCGCGCGAGAGCTGGTCGAGGCGGCTGACACCCATCAGTTTCATGTTGCGCTCGATTTCGGTGCGCAGGTTGCCAAGCGCCTTTTCGACACCTTTCTGGCCGCCGGCGGCAAGCGCGTAGAGATAGAGATGGCCGCCCGAACAGGCGGTGGCGCCGGCGGAAATGGCTTTCAGGACGTGGGTGCCGCGGCGGATGCCGCCGTCGCAGATGATTTCGATCTGACCACCCACGGCGTCGGCAATCTCGGAGATCTGGTCGAAGGGCGAGCGCGACCCGTCGAGCTGCCGCCCGGCATGGTGCGGCACCATGATGGCACTGGCGCCAATGGCGACGGCGCGTCTGGCGTCGGCCACGCTCATGATGCCCTTGAGGCAGAACGGGCCGTTCCACTTTTGCCGAAGCGCCTCGGCGTCGTCCCAGGTCATCGACTGGTCGAGCATCTTGGTGAAGTAGTCGCCGATGGAGATGGCGATGTTGGTGCCTTCGCTGACATGGCCTTCGAGCTGCGGCAGGCTGAATTTTTCGCGCAGCAGGTAGTTGAAGCTCCAGCCCATGTGGACGGCGAAGCTGAAGAGGCTGTGCGGCGAGAGGCTGGGTGGGGAGGTGAAGTCGGTGCGCGTGTCGCGTTCGCGGTTGCCTCCGGTGACAGAATCGACCGTCAGCGTAAACACGTCGAATTTGGCCTCCCGGCAGCGCTCGAGCATGCTCCAGTTGAGGCCGCGGTCCTTGTGGAAATAGAGCTGGAACATTTTGGGCGTGCTGATTGTACGCCCAATTTCCTCGATGCTGACGGTGCCGAGCGAGGAGACCGAGAACATGGTGCCGAACTTCTCCGCAGCCTGGGCCACGGCGCGTTCGCCGTCATGGTGGAACAGGCGCTGCAAGGCGGTCGGCGAGCAGAACACTGGCATCGCCAACTTCTGTCCCATTATCGTGACCGACATGTCGACGTTCTCGACGCCGGCAAGCACGTTGGGCACCAGGTCGCAGCCATGGAAGGCCTCGGTGTTGCGGCGGTAGTTGGTCTCGTCTTCGGCGGCGCCATCGATGTAGTGGAAGATCGGCGCGGGAAGCCGTCGCTGGGCCAGCGCACGAAAATCTTCGACGTTGCTGCAGCGATCGATGCGCGAGAACATGTTCGTCCCCCATCGGTTCTCCGAAACTGGAGATTAGACGAAGACGGCCGCTGCAAACAGCCTGATGTACTCAGTCCGGCATGAAGCCGGTGCGCAAGGCGTGTGCCCATTCCGGACGACCGCTCTCTTCGGCGCGGCGGGCGGCAGCCTCGTGATCGTACATGACCGCGAGCGCGTCGATGCCCAAGACCTCGCCCGCGCCATCGAGTTCGACGATGCCGTAGCGTGCCATTGGCGAGCCTTGCTCGGAGACATGAACAGGGGCGTTGTCGTCGTGGTAGGCAGGAGCACCGACGCTGCCCGGATTGAACAGGATGCGGCCATCGGGCAGCCGTATGATATCGGGACGGTGGCTGTGGCCCGAGAGCAAAAGCCGGTATTTTGAGTCTGTCTGCCTGAGGCGGTTGTCGATGACCGGCAGTTGTGCGCGGACGAGCTGGTCTTCGGAGATGATTTCGGAGAGGTAGCGCTCGTCGTGGTTCGGCCGGGCATGGAATGCGAAGACTGTGGGCGCGATCTCCAGCGTCAGTGGCAGCGCCTCCAGCCAGCCGCGCTGGGCAGGCGTCAGGCGATCATTGGCGAAGCGGTCGGACGGCCTCATTTCGTCGAGGGGATCGGTGGCGACGCGGCGGTCGTGGTTGCCGCGCACGGTCGGCCAGTCGAGCGCCTGCAGCCGCTCGGCTGTTTCGCCGGGCCATAGCGGGCCGGAGACTGTATCGCCCAGATTGACGACGACATCGGCCCCGCCGCGCCGGGCGAGGTCGGCGAGCACAGCGTCAAGGGCGAGGATGTTGCCGTGGATGTCGGCGATGACGGCGATGCGCATCTGAGTTTTCCTTCGGCGAAAGCTGTGCCTGGGCTAGTCTTCTTGCTTCAGGCGTTCGGGTGCCGGGATATGCTGTGCGGTGGCGATGATCGAGTCGAGCAGGCCGGGAAACCGCCTGTCGAGATCGGTGCGGCGCAACGAGATCAGCCGGCTCGTTCCCGACAATTCGGTGTGGGTGATACCTGCTTCGCGCAGCTTGGCGAGGTGATAGCTGAGATTGGTCTTGGAGCCGAATCCGAGGAACTGCCCGCAGTTCACCGGCATACCGTCGTTGCGGGCGAGATAGCCGACGATGGCAAGCCGTGTCTGGTCGCCCAGAGCGGCAAGGACGTTGGGCAGGGTGATCTGGTCGATGTTCGGGTGCAGTACGGACATGGCTTGAAGGTAACTGTGTGGCGAGGGCTGTTCAAGGCTCGGTGGCAGCTGCTGACACCAGGCTGGCAGGAGCCGACAAGACGCAGATTGACATGACGTTGCGATAAGTTCAATAGTTCAATATATTTTGAACTAAGGACAATGTCATGGACAAGCGCCTTATCTGGCTCGCGGTCGGCTCGTTTGCCATGAGCACCGTCGGCTTCGTGTTCTCCAGCCTCTTGCCAGCAATCGCCGGCGACGCCCATGTCTCCGTGCCCTTTGCGGGTTACCTCATCATGGCGTTTTCGCTCGCATATGCGATCGGCGCGCCTGTCTTGTCGGCGCTCGCAGGTGAAATCGACCGGCGCCGCGTGCTGGTGGCAACCATGCTGGTCTTCGTCTTCGGCAACATCATTGCCGCGACAAGCGGTTCATTTGCTGGGCTTCTGGTCGGCCAGATCGTGATGGGCATGTCGGCTGGGCTCTATGCGGCGACAGCGCAAGCTACCGCCGTATCGCTGGCCGGACCCGAGCACCGGGCGCGGGCTATTGCCGTTGTCGTTGGCGGAACGACATTTGCCGTGGCGCTCGGCGCGCCGGTGGGCTCGCTGATCGCCACGATGTGGGGCTGGCGCGGAACGTTTGTTGCCATCGCATTGCTTGGCATCTCCTGCGCCGCGATCCTGTGGGTGCGCCTGCCCAGGGGGTCGCGCGGCATCAAGCTGACGCTCGCCGAGCGCTTCACCGCGATTGCTCGGCCCGGCATCCTGCCGTCGCTTCTGGTGACGCTGCTTTATCTCGCCGGCGGCTTCACCGTGATCTCCTACATCGCGCCGCTGGCGCTGGAAGGGGCGGGGCTGCCGTCCATGGCGCTTCCGGGCATGCTGCTCGCCTTCGGCGCCGGCGCTGTCATCGGCAATCTGTCGAGCGGCTATCTTGCGGACCGCATCGGTGCGACGCGCATGGTGGTGATCTCGCTGTTGATGTCGTCGGGCTTCTGCATCGCCATTGCACTGACGCTCAAGCTTCTGCCGCACCATGTCGCCGGACCGGTGCTGATTGGCCTGATGGTGCCGTGGGGTATCATCGGCTGGGCGTTCCCGCCGGCGCAGGCAAGCCGCATCGTCGGCTTCGGCCCTGAAGTCGCGCATCTGACGCTGTCGCTCAATGCATCGGCGCTCTATTTTGGCATAGCGCTGGGCACCGTCATTGGCGGGCGCGTGCTGGAGTTCGCCAAGCCGTCCGATCTCGGCCTCGTCGCTGCGGCCTTTCCGCTGGTAGCGCTTGCCGTGCTCGCGGTGAGCCGCAGGTCGATGGGCGTTGCCGTGGCGCGTTAGGGTAGTGCCGGGGTGCGGACGTCAGTTGGCGCTTCAGTTCAGGACGAAGTCGACCAGCAGCTTGATGTTGAGAGCGGCGATCACAAGGGCAATCAGCGTTGCGAAGGCGATGAGCCAGCGCGGGGCGACCAGCGCGCCCATCTTTTCCTTGCTGGCCGTGAAGATGAACAGGGGAAAGACAGCGAAGGATAGCTGAAGGCTGAGCACGACCTGGGTCAGGATCAACAGCTTCGCGGTGCCGCTGTCGCCGTACCAGATGGTAACCGCCGCCGCCGGAACAATGGCGATTGCGCGGGTGACCAGGCGGCGCAGCCAAGGCGGCAGCTTGATGTGGAGGAAACCCTCCATCACGATCTGGCCGGCGAGCGTTGCGGTCACGGTCGAATTGATGCCGCAGCAAAGCAGCGCGATGCCGAAAAGCGTGGGTGCTATGGCGAGGCCGAGAAGCGGCGCCAACAACGCATGCGCCTCGCCGATCTCGACGACCTCGGTGCGGCCGGTGTTGTAAAAGGCTGCCGCCGCGAGGATCAGGATCGAGGCGTTGATCAGCAAGGCGAACATCAGCGCGATGGTCGAATCCCAAGTGGCGTATTTCAGCGCCTGGCGTTTTTCCACCAAGGTGTCGCCATAGGCCCGCGTCTGGACGATGCCGGAATGCAGATAGAGATTGTGCGGCATCACGGTGGCGCCAAGGATGCCAAGCGCGAGGTAGAGCATCTCGGGATTGGTGACGATCTCGGTGGTCGGCGCGAAGCCCGTGATGACCGCGCCCCAATCCGGATCGGCGAGCGCGACCTGGATGGCGAAGCAGACGGCGATGACGCCGAGCAAGGTGATGATGAGGGCTTCGACCCAGCGAAAGCCGAGCTTCTGCAGGTACAAGATCAGGAAGACGTCGAGCGCGGTGATGACGACGCCGATCTCAAGGGGAATGCCGAAGATGAGATTGAGGCCGATCGCGGTGCCGATGACTTCGGCGATGTCGGTGGCGATGATGGCGGTTTCGGCCATGAACCATAAGACATAAG
>NZ_JBFUIP010000215.1:0-7994 GCF_056401815.1 Aminobacter sp. P4_D5
TCTCACCTCATCACGGACTATCGCGGCTGCACGACCCACGACGTCATAGTCGCGCTCATCGTTGTTGYGCAGGCGCTCAATTTCACGATGAATCAGAAAGGCGTACTTCAGCGCGCGCTCATCCGCTGGTGGCGCACCTCGCTTACGAAGCGGCTTGGCCATTGCATCTAAAATCTTGCCGAGATCATCCGGGGCAAGTGACTGTCCATTTTCTACGAGCCAGCTCAGTGTCTCGACCGTTATGATGCCAGCGCGGGCCATGGTCTCGGCAATTGTTGCGATGCGACGCTTCCGTTGGTCTGCCTTGACTCTTTTCATCCGTTCGGACCAACGCAAACAGATGTCGATATTTGCTCCACCAGTCGGCTCCGCGACGCGCCTTGCCGTGTAAGGTCCTTCCTTCATCGCTTCCGTGCCGTCGCCTCTTGCGTTCGAGCCAACCTCCACAATTCCAGGTAAGGATGCAGCACTCACAGCACGCCCTCCAAGTTGAGCTGACTATCGGCCGAGGCTCCCGGCCGCACACTGTCGTTCATCTTGCCAACCAAGGGAACAACAGCGCGAACGGCGAGATCATCCATCGCGCTGGTTATCGCCGAGGCATAGTGTCGTTCGATGACCACGCTTGACGTGTCGTGAAGGCTTGCAACCAACCGAATTGGCAGTCCAGCTTTGAGCATACGCACGATGCTGGAATGCCGGAGGCTGTACGGCACGGTGTCTGCCGGTAATCCTGCCCGCTTCAGAATCGCTTGCCACGGCCGCGCCAGCTCTGCTGCATGCAGCCATGGCCCGCGCGAACAACGCTCCCAACGCGGCAGCGCAAACTCTGTCGCCTTTGTTTGCTGGTGACGCCAACGCTCCAACAACGGTGCGTTCGACCGCCGGCCTGCAACTGCAGGCCGGAGCGCCTGGATGACATCCTGTCCAACTCGGACCGCAATATGACTCGCCTTCTTGACGCCACGCCCCTTTCGGCTGGTCGGCACCATCAAGCGGCTGTGGCCGATCTGTAGATCGGCGACACGCATTCGGATGATCTGGCTGAAGCGTGCGCCGGTGCTGGCAAGCGCGAGCACCAGCATCCACAGGTCACCATCCCAGCCCAGATCCGCATCGACCCCGCGCGCGGCATCAATAATCCGGCGGACGTCGTCGTCGGGCAATGCGGCGCCGTCACGGGCCTGTGGTGACGACGCTTCGGTGATGGCTAGACCGTGTTTTACGACGATCGAGAATTCCGGAGGCAGGACGGAACGATGTTTCCGCGCAGCCATGTTCAGCGCTGCCTTGAAATCATTGGCGACTCGACGAATTGTTGAAGGGGCTATGCTGGCAGACCGACGATCGAGCCAGTTGCACAAGTGATGTTCATTCAACTCGTGAAGAAGTTGGTCGCCAATCTCGTCGGCCAGCACATGAAGCCTGAGCCTGTTGCGCGCGTCTCTCCGGGCAAGACCTTCGGCATTCTCACGTGCGTCGCGCATGCCGACATAGGCTTCCACTGCCGTCCGAACCGTCGGCGGCGCACCATTTACAAAGGCACGATCTGTTGTGTGCCAAGATGCGATTCGCGCGACAGCAGCCTTCTTCGCCTGTTCAAAGTCCAAGACTGTGCTGCCGTTCGCCTCCAGGAAATCGTCGACGATACCGATCTGTTCCTCGCGGTAGCGCTTGTTGCCCAGCGACTCGATAACAACCCAAACACCACCCCTGCCCTTCTTCCTATAGCCAAGCGCCGCCATAGGCCCGAGCGACCTGCAGTATGGTTTTTTGCGCGGCGCCAGCTGCCGGCGAGCGTTCCGCGTTGTGATGGGCGTTTCGACCCTTGTTCGTGCCATCTGAGCTTTCGCTTTTGGTCCCGAAATCAGTCCCGAAATACACCCGTAGCTGGCGCGACACAAGTGTAGACGTGAAATCTAATATCCAAGCAATTTCAATTCATTAGATTGAAAGCCGGTGGACATCTATGGACACCCGGAGACCGAGTATAGCGCCCTTTCACGGCGGTAACAGGGGTTCGATTCCCCTTGGGCGTACCAGGTTTTTCAAGCATTTAGCTTGCTGAAGCATCCATCCAATAGAACCTTTCCTAGCTCTGAAGCCAGCCCCTGCGAGCCTGCCTTGCAGCAGGACAGCGACAAAAGCCATTTGCAAGCATTCCGGCCCAGCTGTGCCTGAAAAGATGCGCCGCGGCTTCAGATTCTTGGTTCTGGCCGTATCTCGAATCGCTTGTGGCTTGTTCGCGCGACAGATGCCGAATCATGGATCAAAGATGACGGCGCTGATCGGCTTTCGATTCTCTGAAGACATGACGAGCCGGCGAAGCGTCGCGCGATCGACACCGAACCGCCGGCGTGATCGCCGGCAAAATCCCGATCTCACAGGCTCGCCTCGCAACATCGCTCTTCATGGCACGGGTAGCAAAGGCGTAGGAGCCGCGGAGAGCACGGACCGCAACAGTTCGTTTCCGCCCGACCACAGGATTTGTAAGCCCAGACAAAACAGAATGAACGCAGACAGCCGCACGGCGATGTCGGTGCCGCCCGGGCCGAGAAGCCTTTGGATGCGGTCCGCATAAGCGAAGCAAAACAAAATGGACACCGCCAGCACCGCAATGGCGCCAAGACTCGCCAAGACGAACATGATCCTGTCTGCGGGACTGGTGATCGTCGCATCTGAAAGACCGATGCTGATAACGACCGCGATCGAGCCAGGCCCCGTGGTCAATGGCAACGTTAGTGGATAGAAGGCCTGATCGAGCAATTTGGTGCGGTCGACCCCTCCTGCCGACGCCTGCATCTCCTTTTGGCTTCCTTCGTTGAGTAGCTTCCATCCCGATACGGCAACGACGAACCCTCCTGCGACGCGAAGGATCGGGATGGAAATCCCGTAAAACTGCAGAATGAGCGCGCCAAGGAGGAACGAGCACACCAGAAGGATAAGCGAATTCAACGCGATACGCCGAGCAAGGACGGCGCGGAGTTCGGGAGTTGCGCCACCTGTCAATCCGAGGAAAACGAGGGCCGAGCCAGGCGGATTGACAACCGGAAAGATCGACGCGAGCACCACAACGAATGTGTGGATGGCCGCGTTCATTCAGGCAGATCCACGTCGATCGAGCACACCACGCGAAAGCCTGGGATGCCTCTGAACACATCGACAAGCTTAGCCGCGTTGGCCATTTTCGCGCCTTTCAAACCGTGAGCAATGCCCCGACTTCCTGGCTGTGGTAAAACAAACCATACATGGATTGGCGGCAGGTTGCCACCGCCGCAACCTGAGCAGCGGCGCAAGACCAATCTAATCCGCAGCGCCCATCCCTGGAAGAGACACCGTTGGCCAGATCCGCCCCGCGCAAATCGCAAAGCGGCGGATCGAAGAAAAAAGAAGCGGCTACTCCTTCGCGCGCCGGTGATGCGCCCTCGACTGCGGCGATTGTGGAATCAGCGCGCCCCGCAGCATTTCTTGAATTTCTTGCCTGATCCGCAAGGGCACGGATCGTTGCCGTTGCGCTGCAGGTAGCCGATCAGCGGCAAGAGCGCAGCCGAAGGCAAGAGTGCCGCCGTGAACGCCGCTAGCTTGGCCGAAAATCCAGGCACTACCAGGCGACGGCCGGATTTGAATCCCCGCCATGCACGCTCTGCAACATCCTTCGAATCAAGCTTGGGCAAAATTTTGAATAGTGCCGTCTGACTGGCGCCTGACCGCTCGAGAAACTCCGTCGATACTGGTCCAGGAGCGACGCACGTAACCGTCACGCCGGTCTTGCGTACTTCTTGATGAAGCGCCTCCGAAAAGGTGCGCACAAAACCTTTGCTGGCATAATACAAGGCCATGTAGGGCCCAGGCGTGAAACTGGCCACCGAACCGAGGTTGAGCACCCCGCCGCGTCCCCGCGCCACCATGTCAGGCAGAAACCTCAGCGTCATGTCGCTGAGGGCGCGTATGTTGAGATCGATAATTCCGAGCTGGTCATCCATGGGCAGCGCGATCGCCGCACCACGCAAGCCATAGCCGGCACTGTTCACCAGCACATCGCAGAAGAGACCTTTCGTGGCGAGGAAGTCCTCCAGACGAGCCGAAGCCTCAGGTGCCGACAGATCCAGCTCGAACGTGAATGCCTCGCCGCCCGCATCGCGCACATCCTTTGCGGCAGCAGCCAAGCCTTCAGCAGAACGCGCAACCAGCACGATCATAGAACGTTCTCGAGCCGCGACCTTGGCTATTGCCCGACCTATCCCACGGGACGCGCCGATGACCACGACGGCTGGTCTGAACTGTTCATCTAGGCTCATGCACCTGCACCTGAAGCCGCCTTAGCGGGCACAGCTCCAATTTGAGCGATATCTTGCACTTCATTGGCCACGGCGTTGTTCAGGATTTCTTCGAACCTCACCAGCGCGCGCGCGACATTGGCCCCATCCATGACCCTGTGATCATAATGGATGCGGACATCCACCGATCCATCTTCGCCGATCGGACCGTAGTTGAGCAGCGTAGTCAAAGGCGTCAGCGGATTGAGCGACTCGGCACCAAGACCGGAATAGACCGAAAGCTGAAAGGTGCCGAAAAAACGGGCCCGCTGCCGCCCAATGTTGAGCCCCAGCCACATAAGCAGCCATCTTATTGGCGCAGGCGCTCGCGCCATCTTGAGCGCGCGCCGGAAGTCCTTGATTTCCATGACGGGAAGTGATCGCGCGGCGTGGAAGGATGCTTCAAGTTCGGCGATCGAGCAGCTCTCTGGACACCTGATCATGCTCAGCAAGACGACCCGCTCACCATCGTGCTCGCGCTCATGGGCGACCGAGGCCACGCTGACCGGGAATTCATAGAGCTGCGGCCTGGGCAACTTGATGTAAGCACGCCGCAGATCCGGCATCTCGTGCGCCAGCAGCGCATATCCCTTGAGGAACAGCACAGTCCACGAAGACCGGCTCTGCTGCGCCATCCTGGCGGCTTGCAGCGGTCCGAGGTTCATCCTGCGCTGCACAGTGACACGCGGAATCCCGATCGAAAACCGCATCAGATCGCAGACAAGACGTCGCGCCGCCGAAAGCTTGAGGGCTCGGCCTCTCATCGTGCCTCCTCTAATACAGATAGGGGATAATGCGCTTTGTCCTCGCCATATAGGCCCGGTACTGCGGGCCGAAAATTTCCTCCATCATACGCTCTTCCTTGTCCACTCGAAGGAAAAAAAGGATTGCGAAGCCAACCAGCCCAGCCAACCCAACAATCCAGTTCGACAGCAAAAAGGCCTGGCCAAGGCCCATCAGCAGGAAGGAGGTGTACATGGGATGGCGAATGAAGGCGTATGGGCCACCCGAAACAAGCTCATGCTGCTGGCGAATCTCCAACGTGATCGACCAGTTCCGGCCGAGTTCCTTGTGAGATCGATGAAAAACCCACAGTGCTGCCGCAAACAGCACGATTCCAACAGCGACTGCCCATGCGCTTGCCGGATAGTCGGCCGCTTCGGGAATGCCTGTAGCGACATAAAACGCCGGAAAGATTGCGAGACCGAAGAGCGCGCACGCAAGCCCGGTGGCGTCGGAACGCGAACGGCGGTCGCTTACGACCCGGACCCGCTTGGCGCGACGCTCGAACGGGTAGCGGATAATGTACCACCCAACGATACCAAGAACCCACGCGGTCTGGCCTACTGACGCTATCGAAATGCTCAATCTACGTTCCTAAGGCCTTTGACAGGGCTCGCAAGCAACCCTGCAGCTAACCGACTTTTCCGAACTCAGCCAGCCGATGTGACAGAGGGAGTTTTAACTGCAATCCTTCGGCCAGAATTCATCTCGCGAAGCTTGGTTACGAACTGCTGCGGCCGATTTTGGATGGCGGGCGTCTTATAACCCATCGAACGTGCAATGTCGGCCACGAATGCGTTGCAGTTATAGACTGCCGCTTGCCAGACGGGCGAGCTTGCCTGCAGCTTGCGAATATTCGCAACGACTTGATCATACTCGGCTTCGCTCAGCATGACCCGCCAACTGGCCGACCGGTACTGTTCTTCCAGATCACCGTCGCTCCAGCCCGTCTCGGATTTGACAGGCACAAAATGTCCCAGGACATAAGGAAACTCGCTTGTCGAGGCCGGATGCAATCCCGCGACCTGCGGATTGATCATTTCCCCATCCTTGGTCGAGCGCCCAAAGACCACGTAAGTGTGGCCATAGCTCAGCGCGTAGCGCGAGCGAAACTCTATGAAATAGCCTTTGCTTTGAGACGCGTCCGCCGTATTGACCTCGCGCGCAGCTGCTGCAGGCGCCTCCACCGGCTGGCCGCCGCCATCGGAATTCGAAATGAAACGCGGTTGGGGACCGCTGTCCTGGCATGCCGCTGTCGCCAGCGCCATCAGGGCAACAACAAGCAAACGGCCGCTAGGTAGCGCCATTTCCACAACTCCGCTTTTGACTTGGAATGAGCCAAGACCACAAGGCAGGATACATCCATGACCAGTGTCCGGACAGTGACGGCTAGAGCCCAAAGGCACGCACTAGACCGCATGGAGGGAAATGGTGGGGGGGCCAATGAAGGCCCTCCCACAATTAACAAGGCCGATCTTTACTTGTAGATCGGAGCCGGCGCCGTCTCTACGACAGGCGGCGGGGCTTTCCCCTTACCTTTACCGATGGTTCCGCAGCCACTCAGGCTGACTACGGCAAACACGGCGACTACTGCGACTAGAAATTTGCTCATTAGCAATCCTTCCCCCTAAGGTGGAATCGATATCTAGACAAAGCCCCACAAATCAATTGTGGACCATCACAGGCTAGCGGTCAATTGCACTGCGGCCTAGTGCAACAAGGACACACTCGAAGAAGTTTACGCCACGGAACTTCGCTACCCGGCGCACCGCGATTGAATGATGCGTTTGGGGCGCCAACATCAGATCACCAGCACCGTCGTACCCACAGGGGTACGATCATAGAGATCTATGATGTCGTCATTTGTTAGTCGAACGCAGCCGCTCGATACTTCGGTTCCAATCGTCCAAGGTTCGTTTGTACCGTGCAGGCGGAACATCGTGTCTTGGCCTCCGCGATAGAGATAAAGCGCGCGCGCCCCAAGCGGATTGTCGGGGCCGCCGGGTACGCCACCTGCGTATTGGACGAGACGCGGCTTGCGCTCCATCATGTCGGCGGTAGGCGTCCAGGAGGGCCAGTCGGCCTTGCGGCCGATGGTTGCCTTACCCTTGACCGTGCGTCCGTCCTCGCCGACGCCGACGCCGTAGCGCGTCGCCCAGCCGTCGCCTTCAACGGCATAGAGAAAACGCTCCGAGGTATCGACGACGATGGTGCCTGCCGGTTCCGTGCCGTCATATTTCACGCGTTGGCGTTTGAAGCGGGCATCCACAGGAGGATGCCCATTGTAGGCTGCCATCATGGGCGCACCTGGTATCGATGTGCATCCGGAAGCCAGCAATGCCAGGCTACCCAAAACGAACCCGCGTCGGGTGATTTCGCTGTTGTTCATGTTGACCTGCTCAAAAAAAAGACCGATCCCCAAACATAAGCATCATCTTAGCTACCAGAAATTATCTGTCCAGACATGGCAGGCCGACTTGATTTCGACACGCATACTCCTTCCGAAGGATGCCCGAAACGGGCATGGTGCGCTCACATGGACCGACAGATCAGAGCGCTCAACTGA
Source organism: Aminobacter sp. P4_D5 (assembly GCF_056401815.1). Lineage (NCBI taxonomy): Bacteria > Pseudomonadati > Pseudomonadota > Alphaproteobacteria > Hyphomicrobiales > Phyllobacteriaceae > Aminobacter > Aminobacter sp. P4_D5. The sequence continues at coordinate 7,666 of NZ_JBFUIP010000215.1, forward strand.
TTTCCGGCGAGGACTTGCGAGCGCGGCCAGCAACTGCTCTGTGGTGACAAGACGGTAGAGGATGGCGACCATGAACCCTGGCTTCAAAGGGAAAATAGCGATCGTAACCGGCGGCGGTTCGGGCATCGGCGCCGCTGTCTCCCGGCAGCTTGGCAGCGAAGCAGCAGAGGTGGTTGTTGCCGATATAGACGCCGAATCTGCCCGCAAGACTGCCGACGAAATTCGCGCGCATGGAGGCAAGGCTCACGATTTTGTGTTCGATGTTGCCGACGCTGCGGCCGTAGAGGAGTTGATCCAGTTCACGATCAAGACGTGCGGCGGCGTGGATC
>NZ_JBFUIP010000216.1:0-7940 GCF_056401815.1 Aminobacter sp. P4_D5
TCCATGGTCGTGTTGTCGTGGTCGCGGGTGTGGAACTGCGGACCGATATGCGCGCCAACCGTCGCCTGGTCGTAGGCGCCGATCGCCTGCAGCACGCGCAGGCCATTGCTCCAGATGTAGATGCCGGCGCCGAAAGTCCTGAGTGTCGGCGCGCGTTCATGCACGGTCACCGACCAGCCGCGCTGGGCAAGGGCCGCAGCCGTGGTCAGGCCGCCAATTCCAGCGCCTGCTATTTCCGCGCGGCGTCCGGCTCTGGTCTTCTGCATCATGTCGTGAATTTCCTCCCCGTGCGGCATGCTGCCGACGTCCGCTGCGCGGGTCGCAAAGTGCGACCTCAGGCCCAAATACCTCCATGAGCCGGCAACGTTCCTCACGCCGCCAGCCCCTCCTCGTGGCAAGGTCCCAGCGAATGGAAATTCAAACAAGTGAATTCTCTGGATATTTCTATGAGGATTTGGAATATCAAAATCACAATCATCATTGGGAGGATGATGCCGCAATGAAGCTCGTGACCAGCCGCCTGACCATCCGCCATCTGCGCATGGTCGTGGCCATAGTCGAGGAAGGCAACCTCGTGCGCGCGGCCAAGCGGCTGAACATGACCCAGTCGGCCGTCACCAAGGCGCTGCAGGAAATCGAGGCACTGACCAAGGCAAGGCTCTTTGACCGTACCAATCGCGGGGTCGTGCCGACGATGTTCGGCGACACGCTGGCCGAGCACGCACGCCTCGTCATCACCCAGCTTGCCCATGCCGAGGAGCATCTCGCCGACCTGCGCGACGGCACCGGCGGCCGTGTCGCCATCGGCACGCTGCTTTCGGCCTCGGCCGAATTGCTGCCCACCGCCATCGCCCGCCTGCGCAGGGAGCGGCCCAAGCTGGTGGTCAAGATCGTCGAAGGCACCAACGACGTGCTGATCCCGGCACTGCGCGCCGGCGAACTCGACATGGTGGTCGGGCGCTTGTCCGAACAGCGAGACCGGCTCAACGTGGTGCAGGAGGTGCTGATGGACGACATCGCCTGCGTCGTCGCCCGCCGCGGCCACCCGCTCGCCGAGCGCAAGCATGTCAGCCTCGCCGACCTGATCGGCTGGGAATGGATCCTGCCGCCGCAGGAAACCAGCCTGCGCCGCCAGATCGACATCGCCTTTCGCGAGGAAGGGCTCGAGCCGCCGCCGCATGCGGTGGATTCCGTATCGCTTTTGACCAACCGTGGGCTGTTGATCGACGCCGACTATCTCGGCGTCTTCCCCGCCCAGGTCGCGCGTCGCGAGGCAGCCTCCGGCGCCATCACCATCTTGCCGGTGACATTGCGCGCCACCGCCATGCCGATCGGCATCACCACCCGCACCAATGCCCGACTATCTCCCGCCGCCGAGGTGCTGGTCGAGACGCTGCGCCGGACCGCCCGCGACCTCGCGCAATGACGCATTAGCAATCAACGAACAGCCGATATTCCTGCTCGTCATGTCCAGGCGACGAGTTTTCCATTTACCGGGCCTGCGATTGCGCCAAGTTTTGGCGCTGGACAACACCGTGGAGGAGCAGTGTGTTGTGCCTGCGATCTCTGGACCGGTGCCAAGGCTGGCGCGTTAGCGCTCATCGTCCTTGCGCCGGATAAATTGCCTGATCGCGCGCATCGCTGCGGCCTCCTCGTCTTATTTCGTCTTGCTGGCCGCAAAGGTGCTGCGCAAAACCGCGATCGGGAGACGCGGCAGTCGCACCGGATCGGTCAGGGCACATTCACCTGGAGGGACTGACCTGATGCATTTCAAGGGAATTTTGTCGGCTGCATTTCTGACGCTGACAATGAGCGCGGCCTACGCCGAGGACCCGCTCAAGATCGGCATGATCACCACGCTTTCGGGCCCGGCCGGCTATCTCGGCCAGGACATCCGCGACGGCTTCCAGCTTGCCATCGACACCAACAAGGGCCAGCTCGGCGGCAAGGCCGTCGAACTGGTGGTCGAAGACGACTCGCTGAAGCCTGGGAACGCCAAGCAGATCGCCGACAAGATGCTGTCCGAGCAGGGCATCAAGCTGTTCACCGGCATGGTCTTCGCCAACGTCGCTTTCGCGGCACTGCCCGACATTCTCGACGGCGACGCGATCTATGTCAGCGCCAACACCGCATCGGCGACCTTCGCCGGTAAGGAATGCCACCCCAATTATTTCGTCAGCTCCTGGCAGGACGACAGCCAGGGCGAAAGCGCTGGCGCGCTTGCCCAGTCGCTCGGCTACAAGAAGGCCTTCCTGATCGCGCCAAACTACCAGGCCGGGAAGGAAACGATGGGCGCCTTCAAGCGCTTCTATAAGGGCGAGGTTGTCGGCGAGACCTATACCGGCCTCGACCAGACCGACTTCGCCGCCGAAATGGCGCAGATCCGCGCCGCCAAGCCCGACGTCGTCTACGAGTTCGAGCCCGGCGGCCTCGGCATCGCCTTCATGCGCCAGTACCAGCAGGCCGGCCTGCTCAAGGACATCCCGATGGTCGTCCATCCGGCCTCGCTTGACCAGGTCATCGTCCAGGCTGTCGGCGACGCTGCCGCCGGCGTGAAGGTCACCAGCCACTGGAACGACGACTTCGACAATCCGGTCAACAAGGCCTTCGTCGAGGCCTGGCGCGCCAAGTTCGGCGATCGTCCGATCACCTATTATGCCGCGCAAGGCTATGACGCGGCGCTGCTGATCGGCACGGGTCTCGAAAAGTCCGGCATCGACGACCTACCGGCGTTCCGAAAGGCGCTGCTGACCCAGGAAATCCCTTCGGTACGCGGCTCGTTCAAGTTCGGCCCCAACCAGCATCCGGTGCAGAATTGGTACTCGCTCAGGGCCGAGAAGGGCGCCGACGGCAAGATGGCGCTCAAGACCGACTCCAAGGTTCTGACGGCGCATAGCGACAGCTACGCCGCCGACTGCAAGATGCCGGCAGCCAACTGACGCCGAGGCAATGATCGGACACTCCGGGCGGCGCTTCGTGCGCCGCCCGTTTGTTTTGGGCGCTCAAGAATGCGCTAACCATGCACCGACGAAAGAATTGGAGGGGGTGACAAGGCGACATTGAGCGAACTAGCTTGGCAGGCGAGTATGCCCCAGGGGCATGTTGGCAACGAAGTGAATTGGTATCTGGGGAGACGTCATGACATCGTGGACTCCAACTTCGGAGGCGCTCGCTCGACGCGCTGGATTCAAGGTCGGTGACTGGGCGCGTGCCCGGCTCTTCGCCGCAGGTGTGGCCGCCATCGCCGCCGCTAGCACCGGCGCGGTTCACGCGCAGCCCCTCGCTCCGGAAGAGGCGCGTGCCATCGCCAAGGAAGCCACCATCTACGGCTTCCCCCTGGTCGACAATTACCGCATCCAGCATTCCTATTTCGTCGACACCAGCGGCCCCGAATTCAAGGCGCCGTGGAACACGATCTTCAACAATGCGCGCGTCTACACCCCCGACGACAAGGCGATCCAGACGCCCAACTCCGACACACCCTATTCCTATGTCGGCGCAGACCTGCGTGCCGAACCTCTGGTGTTCACCGTGCCGGCGATCGACAAGGAGCGCTATTATTCGCTCCAGTTCATCGACCAGTACACATTCAACTTCGCCTATGTCGGTAGCCGCGCTACGGGCAACGAGGAAGGCAGCTTCCTGCTCGCCGGTCCCAACTGGAAAGGCGAAACGCCAGCCGGCGTCAAGGGCGTGATCCGCTCGGAAACCGAACTCGCCTTCGTGCTCTACCGCACGCAGTTGTTCAATCCGGCCGACATCGACAACGTCAAGAAGATCCAGTCCGGCTACAAGGTCGAGCCGCTGTCGAAGTTCCTTGGCCAGCCCGCGCCTGCCGCTGCACCGGCCATCGACTTCATCAAACCGTTGAGCGCGGCCGACGAAAAGACCTCGCCTGAGTTCTTCAACGTCCTGAATTTCATTCTGCAGTTTGCCCCGACCAACGCTTCCGAAACGGAGCTTATGGAGCGCTTCGCCAGGCTCGATAYCGGCGCGGGCAAGACCTTCGATTTCAAGGCACTGCCTCCCGAGACGCAAAAGGCGTTGACAGACGGCATGACTGACGCCTGGGCCGCGTTCAAGGTGCACAAGGAGACCGAGATCGACTCTGGAAAAGCCTCCAGTGCCGATGCCTTCGGCACGCGGGCGTTCCTGAAGAACGATTACATGCAGCGCATGTCGGGAGCAGCACTCGGCATCTATGGCAACTCGAAGGAGGAGGCGTTCTATCCCGCCTATTTCGTCGACGCCGATGGTAAGCCGACAAACGGCGCGAGCAGCTACACCCTCCGCTTCGCGCCCGGCCAGTTGCCGCCGGTCAACGCCTTTTGGTCACTGACGCTGTATGAGCTGCCGGCGAGCCTGCTCTATGCAAATGCGCTCGACCGTTATCTGATCAATTCGCCGATGCTGCCCAACCTCAAGCAGGATGCGGATGGGGGGATTACACTCTACGTTCAAAACGAGTCCCCCGGCGCCGACAAAGAGAGCAACTGGCTGCCGGCGCCAAAAGGCCCGTTCTTCGCGGTGATGCGCCTTTACTGGCCGAAACCGGAGGCACTGGACGGCAAATGGAAAGCTCCGGCACTGAAACACGTCAACTGAGCACCGAGGACCACTGATATGGCAAACTTTCGTACGGCATTGGCCTTGGCTCTGGCAGGGATCGGCGCGTCACAGGCGCTGGCGGCTGACACCGTGCCTGTCGGCGTCGACAACTTCGTCCGTGCCGAGTCGGACCTCTATTTTGGCGGATTGATCAAGGACGCCGCCGGCATCGGCAAGTTCGTGCACCGCCGCGAGCCGGCACGGATCGACAATCAGACCGTCATCCGCCTCAACCGCGACACGCTCTATTCGTCAGCGGTATTCGATCTCGACGCTGGCCCGGCAACCATCACGTTGCCGGATGCCGGCAAACGTTTCATGTCGATGCAGGTGATCAACGAGGATCACTATGTGCCCGAGGTCGTCTACGGGGCTGGCTCCTATACGTTGGACAAGGAGAAGGTTGGCACGCGTTATGTCGCTGTCGCCATCCGCACGCTCGTCGACCCCGCCGATCCGGAAGACATCAAGCAGGTTCATACGCTCCAGGATGCCATCAAGTCCGAACAGGCAAGCCCCGGCACCTTCGAGGCGCCCAATTGGGATCAGATGAGCCAGAAGAAGGTGCGCGATGCACTACTGGTTCTCGCCACCACCATACCCGATTTCAGCAAGGCGTTCGGCACAAAGCAGGAGGTCGACCCCATCAGGCACCTGATCGGAACCGCGGCCGGCTGGGGCGGCAATCCCGACAAGGACGCGACCTACCTCAACATTACGCCGGCTAACAATGACGGCAAGACGACCTACAAGCTCGACGTCAAGGACGTTCCCGTCGATGGCTTCTGGTCCGTCACCCTCTATAACGCCGAGGGCTATTTCGAGAAAAACCCGTATGACGCCTACTCGGTCAACAACATTACGGCCACGAAGGGTGCCGACGGTTCGATCGCCATCCAGTTCGGCGGTTGCGATGGCAAGATCGCCAACTGCCTGCCCATCATGAAGGGCTGGAACTACACCGTGCGGCTTTACCGTCCTCGACAGGAAATTCTGGACGGCAAGTGGACATTCCCCGAGCCACAGCCGGTGACTTGAAACCGTCCTATTTCGTGCTGATCCAGACCGGGGCGTGGTCGCTCGCATCGTCGCGGCCGCGTACCTCGCGATCCACGTTGGTGCCGGTCAGGCGCTTGGCCATCTTCTTGCTGAGCAGCAGATGGTCGAGCCTGAGCCCAGCGTCGCGCGGCCACCGGTTCCGTCGATAGTCCCAGAATGTGTAGACCGTATCCTCGGGAAACGTCTTGCCGATGGCGTCGGTCCAGCCCTGGTTGAGCAGCTGCCGGAAAGCATCGCGGCTTTCAGGCTGAACCAGCGCATTGTCGTCATATGATTTGCTCGGATAGACGTCGCGGGGCTCCGGTGCGATGTTGAAATCGCCAGCAAGCACAGCCGGAACGTCGGCCGCAAGCAACGTCGCCGCATGGGCGTTGAGCCGCGCGTGCCAGGCCAGCTTGTAGTCGAATTTCGGTCCCGGCTGCGGGTTGCCGTTCGGCGCATAGAGCGAGGCGATCAGCACGCCATTGACCGCCGCCTCGATGTAGCGGCTTTGGCGGTCGTCGGGATCGCCGGGCAATTCCATCCGCGTCGGGATCGGCTCGGTGCCACGCGCAAGAATCGCAACGCCGTTCCAGGTCGATTGTCCCAGCCACACCGCGCCATAACCGGCCGCCTCGATGGCCGAACGCGGCAGCTGTGTGTCAGCCGCCTTCAGCTCCTGAAGGCAAACCACGTCGGGCTTTGCCTCCTTCAGCCACGCCAGCAGGTTTTCGAGCCGGCGGTTGACGTTGTTGATGTTGAAGGTCGCGATCTTCATCCGGGGTTCAGGAGAGCCGCGCGGCCCATGCGGCGACGGAATCGCCCAGCGTTTTCAGGTGATCGGCGGCGGAGAAGCCGGAAATGCTCTTGCGCGGCTTGAGATCGTGGTCGCCATCTTCGAGCCACAGCAGCTCGATGGTTTCAGACAGTTCGTAATTCGGAACCTCCTCGAGCGTGCCGAACTCGTCGCGCGTGCCTTGCACGATCAGCGTCGGCGTCTTGAGCGCCGCAAGATGCTTGGTGCGCAGCTGCGCGGGCTTGGCCGGCGGGTGGAAGGGATACCCCAGGCACAGCAGCCCGACGATCTTGCCCGACGCAAACAGCTCGTCGGCGACCATGCTGGCAACGCGCCCGCCCATCGACTTGCCGCCGATGATCAGCGGCCCCTTGGTGTTGAGCTGTTCGACCGCTGCCTTGTATTCGGGGTTCAGCGTCTCCGCCCTTGGCGGCGGCTTGCGTCCGGCCTTGGGGCGCCGCGCCGCCATGTAGCCGAATTCGAAACGCGCCACGCGAAAGCCAGCCAAGGCAAGAGCATTGGCTGCCGCATTCATCGATGCCGAGTCCATCGGCGCACCTGCCCCATGGGCCAGGAGCACGGTGACCGGTGCGTCTTCCGCGCCGTCGAAAAGAAAGTTCACGCCCATCTAGCTTGCCGTTCGTTCCTTGAGGTGGAGATCGGCATACTGGATGCCCTTGGCGGCGGTCTTCGCCCATTCCGAGGTGCCGTCGAGTTCGAGGTAGAGCGACCACCAGCGCCTGGCTTCGGCAAGGTCGCCGGCCTCATATTCGAGATTGGCGAGATTGAACACGGCGTCCTCATAGAACGGATCGAGTGCCACCGCCTTCTTGAGGTGCCGCCGCGCGGTATGCGCCTTGCCTTCGGCGGCAAACAGGCCGCCGAGGTTGAACCAGGCTTCGACGAATTTCGGGTCGAGCTTGATCGCCCTGAGATAGGTCTGCATCGCCTCCTGATTGAGGCCAGCCGCGCGCAGGCTGTTTGCCCGGTTGAAGGCAGCCACACTGTCACTCGGATCGGCAGCAAGGCAGCGTGCATAAAGTGCCGCCGCCTCGACGTAGTTGCCACCCTCTTCCGCCTCTTCGGCGAGCTCGAACATGTCTTCGAGCTCGGCGTCGCTGGTTCGTTCGAGCGGCAAGAGCCGCTGGCCGTCCAGTTCGGCGAGATCAGCACCTAGGCGGGCGTAGATCGCATCCTTGCCGTCGGCATGAAGCGACATTGCGCTCAGTGAGGCCACAGCACCCGAGCGGCGAACCGACCGTGCGATCGCGCTCCATGTGGCTCCACCAGCCAGCAGTCCGGCATATTTCCTGGCGAGGATCAGGTCGCGAAACGCATAGGGCTCGCTATCGCTTTCAAAGGCGTCGAACAGCGACAGGAAGTCGAAGGCACGGGGAACGATGCGCGATGGGTCGATCAGCGACTGCCGGGTCATTTTCGCGCCTTCGACCGCGTCCAGCAAGCCGAGCGCCCGCAGGAACCCGTTCTCGCTGAGCAC
>NZ_JBFUIP010000217.1:0-7934 GCF_056401815.1 Aminobacter sp. P4_D5
GTATTGCCCTCCTGGTAGAGGGAAATGTTGGGAAAGAAGCGCGGCACCCTGGCGACATAAGCCTGGTATTCGGGGCCGAAGAGCGAGTCGAGATGCCGTTCCTCGCGCAGGATGACGATATGGAAGGCCAAGGCGCACAATGCGGCAAAGCCGATCGTGGCGACGATGGAGCCCATCTGGGCGCCGACGCCGGCCGCCGCCAGCGTCGAAAACACGTAAAGCGGGTTGCGAGTCATCGAATAGGGCCCGCCTGTAACGATCTCCCCCGACTTGCGCCCGCCGATGTAGAGCGTGCACCACAGGCGCCCGACGATGCCGAGGAAGATCATCAGCAGGCCGGCCATCTCGAGGACTTCGTGGACTGTCGTTTCGGGCGGGAAGGTCGACTGGCCGAACAACAGCGCCGCAAACATGGCGATGATCAGCGCGGCAAGCACCATGCGGCGCCGGTGCTGATAATTCCCCAGCCCTTCAACCATCTGTTTGCTCATGGCAGTCCACTCGCCTGCAGTACCCGCATGGCGAGTTCGACCGCTCGACGCCTTTCAAGAGAAATGAAACATCGCCCCGGCTGTCGCCGGCATCAGAGCGCCGCGCGTCCTTTCGGACGCGCAAAGGACGCTCCAATATTTTGATCCGCGCATCGTGCTTCCCGAAAATCTGTGTCGATTTTCGGGCCGATGCACAAAGGCATCAACGTGGCGCGAGCACCATCATCATCTGGCGGCCTTCGAGCTTGGGCTCGGCTTCGACCTTGGCGATGGTGGCGGTTTCCTCACGAACCTTGTTGAGGAGCTGCATGCCGAGTTCCATATGCGCCATCTCGCGGCCACGGAAACGCAGCGTCAGCTTGACCTTGTCGCCTTCCTCGAAGAAGCGGCGAACCGCCTTCATCTTGGTCTCGTAGTCGTGGCTGTCGATGTTCGGGCGCATCTTGATCTCCTTGATCTCGATGACCTTCTGGTTCTTGCGCGCCTCGGCCGCCTTCTTCTGGTTGGCGTATTTCAGCTTGCCGAGGTCAAGGATCTTGACGACGGGCGGCGTGGCGTTGGGGGAAATTTCTACGAGATCGAGGCCTGCCTCTTCGGCGGCCAGGAGTGCGTCGTTGATGGAAACATCGCCACGGTTCGAACCGTCGACGTCGATCAGCTGGACCCGGGGAACCCGGATGTCACGGTTGGAACGCGGGCCGTCCTTGGTAGGCGCGGCTGATTTAAAAGGTCTGCGAATGGTCGTGGTCTCCTCGAGCCATTGACGTTGTTGAATGTCTGACGCGCCAATGTGGGTAGCGCGCGGGCGATGTCCATAACACAGCAATCGCAACAAATCACCTGCTTGTGCGCATGCGAACTGCCCCAAATAAGGTTTTTGTCGGGTACTTTCCGTGTCGTGGCGGCTGTGCCACAAGTCCGTGCCGGGGGAGCAGCCATGATTGCAAGCGCATCAGAGTTCATCGAGGTCGACAACATCCGCATCGCCGTGAGGCGTATGGAGGGGGCAGCGCCGGGTGTCGTGTGGCTTGGCGGCTACAAATCCGACATGCTCGGCACCAAGGCCGAAACGCTGGCCGGCTGGGCCGCCGACGAAGGCCTGAGCTTCCTGCGCCACGACTATTCCGGTCACGGTGAGTCCGCTGGCCGCTTCGCCGACGGCACGATCTCGAAATGGCTGGGCGAAAGCCTGGCGGTATTCCGCCAGTTCACGCACGGACCGCAGATCCTTGTCGGCTCGTCGATGGGCGCCTGGATCGCACTGCGCATGAATGCCGAGTTGAACAGAGCGGGCGAGGGCGATCGCGTTGCGGGGCTGGTGCTTCTGGCGCCCGCACCCGACTTCACCGCCGAGCTGGTCGAACCGCAGCTGACCGAGGCGCAACGGCGCGATCTGGTGGAGAAGGGCTATTTCGAGGAGCCGTCGGATTATTCGCCCGAGCCCTACATCTATACGCGCGCGCTGATCGAGGATGGACGGCAGAACCTGGTCATGACGGGGCCGATCCATACGCACTGCCCGGTCCACATCATCCAGGGCCTTGTCGATCCAGACGTGCCGCATAGCCACGCGCTCAAGCTGATGAGCCTTTTGCCGGCCGACGACGCGACGCTGTCCCTGGTGCCCGATGGCGACCACCGCCTGTCGCGGCCTGAGGATCTCGACCTCATGACCCGCGCGGTCGGCGAAATGATCCAACGGGCAGGCTGAGCCGATGCGCATATCGATCCCGATTTCGGCATTTGTCGCAGCCATCGTCGGGTTCGGCGGCACGCTTGCCATCATCATCGCCGCCGCCAACGCGGTCGGGGCGTCGCAGATCCAGACGGCGAGCTGGGTCACCGCGATCTGCCTTGCCATGGCGTTCGAAACGGCCTGGCTGTCGTGGCGGACCAAGATGCCCGTCATCTCCGCCTGGTCGACCCCGGGTGCCGCGCTGATCGCGGCGAGCAGCGGCTTCACCATCGGCGAGGCGGTGGGCGCATTCCTGGTTACTGGCGTGCTTTTGGTGCTCACAGGCCTGATCAAGCCGCTGACTCAGCTGATCTCGCGCATTCCGGCATCGGTTGCCTCGGGCATGCTCGCCGGCATCGTCGTCACCTTCGCCATCAATGCGGTGAAGACCATCCCTGGGGATCCCTGGCTGATCCTGCCGCTGATCGCAGCATTCTTCCTGATCCGGCTGTACAACCCGGCACTTTCGGTGCTGGTGGTGCTGGTCGGCGGCGGGCTTGCCGCTTTTCTCACCGGACGCGTTGGCGGGCTGCCAACCCCGGAACTTTCGACGCTGACGCTGATCGCGCCCGAGTTTTCGGTCGCAGCGATCGTGGGTCTGGCGCTGCCGCTTTATCTCGTCACCATGGCCTCGCAGAACCTTTCAGGCCTCGCCGTGCTGCGCGCCGCCGGCTACCACCCCGAACCGGGGCCGCTGATTGGCGTCACCGGGCTGTTTTCGGTGCTGTCGGCACCGTTCGGCGCCCTGACCACCAATCTCGCGGCGATTTCGGCTGCGATCTGCACCGGCCCCGACGTGCATCCCGACATGAAAGAGCGTTGGAAGACCGGGCCGTTCTATGCGCTCGCCTATGTCATCTTCGCAGCCTTCGGGGCGTCGCTTGTGGCGATCTTCGCTGTACTTCCGCAGAGCCTGATCGTGCTGGTGGCTGGTCTCGCTCTGATGGCGCCGCTGGCCAATGCGCTCGCCATCGCGCTCAAGGACGACCACCACCGCATGGCCGCAACCACCGCCTTTGCGGTCACTGCGTCGGGGCTGACGCTGTTTGGCGTCGGCTCGGCGTTCTGGGGGCTGGTCGCGGGCCTGGTCATCCTGGTGCTCGAGAGCCTCAAAAAAGGCTAGGTTTTCCAAGCCATTGTCCGGTTTCGCCCGACATCGTCTTGAATCGCCATTTTTCCATTCCCATGTCGTTTGGAGCAGCTTTTTCCCCGGCTGCCTCGAACAAAGGAACGGCAAACTAAAATGAACACGACTGCACTGATCCGTCCGGCCTGGACGCCGGCAACCATCGCGTTGATGGTGATCGGCTTCATGGTGTTCTGGCCGCTCGGCCTCGCCATGCTTGCCTACATCATCTGGGGCGACCGGCTTGAAGGTTTCAAGCGCGACGTAAACCGGGCAACCGACGGCATCTTCGCCGGCTGCCGCAAGGCCTCGTACCGGACCAACGCCCGCACCGGCAACGTCGCTTTCGACGACTGGCGCGAGAAGGAACTCGAGCGCCTTGATGAAGAGCGCCGCAAGCTTGAAACGATGCGCGAAGAATTCGACGCCTATGCCCGCGAACTGCGCCGGGCCAAGGACCAGGACGATTTCGACCGCTTCATGGCCAACCGCCACAAGCCGACGGCACCGACCGTTACGCCCAAGAAGAGCGGCAAATCGGGCCTGCTTGACGACTGAGGTCGCCTGATCGCTGAATGCCAACGGCGCCGTAAACGCGGCGCCGTTTTTGTTACTTCTTGCGAGTGATGACTGGCCGGCCAAGTTCGCGCTCAACCAATTCACGGAGTTTGTGTATGCCGCCTATCTGCCGCTCCAACTCGGCGCGCAATTTCTGATCGTGACCCGGCAAGAACTCCCCACCAGCAGTCGAATCTCCGCAGCCACACACGCAGTCTTTCATTTGTTCAGTCCTCCACTCGCCATAGCTCACGTTCTCGGTTTTCTTACCGACACGCAATAGCCAGCGAATCACGTATTCTACCGCCATGCCTTTCGGTTTCCTCAGGAAGTTACAGCCCCGCGCGCCTGCTCCCGTCCAGGAGCGGGATCACGTCGTCGCGGGCCGCACACTACCGCTCAGGATCGTTGAGAACGACCGGGCGCGGCGGCTGACGCTGCGCATCGATGCCGGCGGACGCGGCCTGCGCATCACCGTGCCGCCCGGCCTGCGCCAGGGTGAAGTCGACCGCTTCCTCGACCGCCATCAGGGCTGGCTGGAACAGCGCCTCGCCAAGGTGCCTGACCGTCCGCAGGTGCGCCCTGGCATCAAGATTCCCATTCGCGGGGTGCCGCATCTCATCATCCATGAAGGCGGGACGCGCGGAACCGTGCGCCAGTCGCAGGACGAAAGCGGGCCGACGCTTCTGGTCCATGGCGACCGGACACACCTGCCGCGCCGCATCGCCGATTTCCTCAAGCGCGAGGCCAAGCGCGACATCGAGGCGATGGTGGCCACGCACTGCCAGTCCGCCGGCCGCCGCGCCAAGGCGATCCGTTTTCGCGACACGACGAGCCGCTGGGGCTCGTGCACGTCGGACGGGGTGCTGTCATTCTCCTGGCGCATCATGATGGCGCCGACGCCTGTCATCAACTACCTCGTCGCGCATGAAGTGGCGCATCTCAGAGAGATGAACCACGGCCCGAAATTCTGGAAGCTGTGCGAAGAACTTTGCCCCGACACCGAGCGCTGCAAAGCCTGGCTCAAGCGCAATGGCGGCGCGCTGCAGGCGATACAGTTTGAGTGAGGGACTAGCGAATAGAGAGTAGTGAATAGAACTAGGGTCAGCTTGGGGTGATCGCAACGGCAACGCGCCAGCCCACTACTTCCTTCGCTTTTCCTCGACTTTGCCGCCTTTTCGTGCCACTCCCCACCCATGGCTTTCGACATCAAAATCTGCGGCCTGAGCACCGCTGAAACACTCGACGCTGCGCTGAGCAATGGCGCTAGCCATGTCGGCTTCATCTTCTTTGCCAAGAGCCCGCGCAATGTTGCGCCCGCGCTCGCCGGACGGCTGCGTGAGGCAGCAAAGGGTAGGGCCAAGGCCGTTGCCGTGACCGTCGATGCCGACGACGCCTTCCTCGACGAGATCGTGGCGGCGATGGCGCCTGACATGATCCAGCTGCACGGCAAGGAAACGCCGGCGCGCGTGGCTGAGGTAAAAGTGCGCTATGGCCTGCCTGTCATGAAGGCTTTTTCCATTCGCGAGGCCGCCGATTTCGAGGCGATCACGCCCTATACAGGTGTTGCCGACCGCCTGCTTTTCGACGCCAAGCCGCCCGCCGGCTCCGAATTGCCCGGCGGCAATGGCGTGTCGTTCGATTGGCGGCTGCTCGCAGGCCTTGACGCCTCCGTCGATTACATGCTTTCCGGTGGCCTGAACGCCGCCAATATCGGCGACGCCCTCAAGCTCGCGAATCCGCCCGGCATCGACATTTCCTCGGGCGTGGAAAGCGCTCCGGGCGTCAAGGATGCGGCGCTGATCGAAAATTTCTTCAGGGCCGTCCGGGCAGCTCGCGACCGCAGCGCCGCCTGACCAGCCTCCAGCCGCAAGGAGATCGGCCGTGAACAAGCCGACTGAGCCCAATTCCTTCCGCACCGGGCCCGACGAACAGGGCATGTTCGGCATTTTTGGCGGCCGTTTCGTCGCCGAGACGCTGATGCCGCTGATCCTCGAACTCCAGCGCCACTGGGACGAGGCCAAGAACGATCCGGCCTTCAAGGCGGAGCTGAGCGACCTGTCGACCCATTATGCCGGCCGACCCTCCAAGCTCTATTACGCCGAAGGCCTGACCAGGCATTTGGGCGGCGCAAAAATCTATTTCAAGCGCGAAGACCTCAACCACACCGGTTCGCACAAGATCAATAACTGCCTCGGCCAGATCCTTTTGGCCAAGCGCATGGGCAAGACCCGCATCATCGCGGAAACGGGTGCCGGCCAGCACGGCGTGGCTTCGGCAACCGTTGCGGCACGCTTCGGCTTCCCGTGCTTTGTCTATATGGGCGCCACCGACGTCGAGCGGCAGATGCCGAACGTCTTCCGCATGAAGCTCTTGGGCGCTGAAGTGCGCCCGGTCAGCGCCGGCCACGGCACGCTTAAGGACGCCATGAACGAGGCGCTGCGCGACTGGGTCACCAACGTGCACGACACCTATTATTTGATCGGCACGGCTGCCGGCCCGCATCCCTATCCGGAACTGGTGCGCGACTTCCAGTCGGTAATCGGCACCGAGGCGCGCGCCCAGATCCTCGAACAGGAAGGCCGCCTGCCGGACATGATCGTCGCTGCCGTCGGCGGCGGCTCCAATGCGATTGGCCTGTTCCATCCATTCCTCGACGACCGCAGCGTCAAGATCGTTGGCATCGAAGCGGGCGGGCGTGGCCTCGACGGCATCGAGCATTGCGCCTCGATGAATGCGGGCCGCCCCGGCGTGCTGCACGGCAACCGCACCTATCTCTTGCAGAACGACGACGGCCAGATCCTCGACGGACATTCGATCTCGGCCGGCCTCGACTATCCTGGCGTTGGTCCCGAGCATAGCTGGCTGCGCGATACCGGCCGCGTCGAATATGTGCCGATCCTCGACGACGAGGCACTTGAGGCGTTCCAGCTGACGACGCGCGTCGAAGGCATTATCCCGGCACTCGAATCCGCCCATGCCATCGCGCATGCGGTCAAGGTCGCCCCTGCTATGGGCAAAGACAAGGTGATGATCGTCAACCTGTCCGGCCGCGGCGACAAGGACGTGCACACGGTGGCCAAGATGCTGGGTATGGAGATCTGATCATGACCACGCGCATCGATCGCCGCATGGCGAAGCTCAAGGCCGAGGGACGCCCAGCACTCGTCACCTATTTCATGGGCGGCGACCCCGACTATGAGACGTCTTTGTCGATCATGAAGGCGCTGCCCAAGGCCGGCAGCGACATCATCGAGCTCGGCATGCCGTTCTCCGACCCGATGGCCGACGGTCCGGCGATCCAGGCCGCTGGCCTGCGCGCGCTGAAGGCCGGCCAGACGCTGAAAAAGACGCTGCAGATGGCGCGCGAGTTCCGTCAGGGCGATGACGAAACGCCGATCGTGATGATGGGCTACTACAACCCGATCTATATCTACGGCGTCGACCGTTTCCTCGAAGATGCATTGGCATCGGGCATAGACGGGCTGATCGTCGTCGACCTGCCGCCGGAAATGGATGCCGAGCTGTGCATCCCGGCACTCAAGGCCGGCATCAATTTCATCCGCCTGGCAACGCCGACGACCGACGACAAGCGCCTGCCCAAGGTGCTCGAGAACACCTCGGGTTTCGTCTATTATGTCTCGATGACCGGCATCACCGGTTCAGCACTTGCCGACACGTCGAAGGTTGCCGAGGCGGTGAGCCGCATCAAGGCCCACACCGACCTGCCGGTTTGCGTCGGCTTCGGCGTCAAGACCGCCGAGCAGGCCAGGACCATCGGCGCCTCCGCCGACGGCGTGGTTGTCGGCACGGCGATCGTCAATGCGGTTGCCAATGTCATCGGGCCGAAAGGCGAGAAAACCGCCGACCCGGCCGAGGCTGTGGCAACGCTGGTCACCGGCTTGTCCCAGGGCATTCGCGCCGCACGCCTTGCTACCGCCCAATAAATATCCCATGTCCTGGGCTCGAAGAGGACTTCTGCCATGAACTGGATTACCAACTACGTTCGCCCCAAGATCAACTC
>NZ_JBFUIP010000218.1:0-7902 GCF_056401815.1 Aminobacter sp. P4_D5
GAACTGGACGGCAACGGAGCTGTCCGCGGCCTTTTTGGCTGTGACGCTGTTCAGCGAATAGGCGTTGAGCGGGTTCTTCTGGAGATGGCCGGTGGCGTCGTAGACGATGACCGACCAGAAGGCATCGACCGGCACGTTGCCCGGGATATCCAGCCGGTAGGTCGTCGCACCATCGTTTTTGGCCGGAGTGACGTTGAGATAGATGGCGTCCTTGTCGGGGTTGAGTCCCCAGGCCGATGCCGTGCCGATCAGGTGCCTCACCGGATCGACCTCGCCCCTGCGGCCGCCGGCATTCCTGAGGTCGGGCAGCGTGTCGTTGAGCGCCAGGAGCGCATCGCGCACCTTCTTCTGGCTTGCTTGATCCCAATTGGGCAGTTCGAGCTTGCCCGGCCCGCCTGGTTGCTCGACCTTGACTGCATCCTTCAGCGCGCGGGTTCGGTCCATGTCAGCGGGATCGCCAGGGTCGACAGGATGCGGACGCCCGCAAACAGGTAGCGCGTCCCGACCTTATCTCTGGCGAAGGTGTGCGCGCCAGGACCGTAGTCGACTTCCAGCGCGTAGTGGTCCTCGTCGATGATCAGCAGCGACATGAAGCGCTTGCCGGCATCGGGCATGGTGATCGTGACCGGCCCGGCATCGAGATCGAACACGGCAAGCGAGTAAAGCGTGTCGCGGTTGGGGCGCACGCCAGTGTTCTCGAGCGGCAGGTCGCGCAGGTGGTTGAACTTGCCGAGGCTGCCCTGGCTGGCGAAGAGCGCGAAATACATATCCGTCTCGGCGCGTATGAAGTTATCGGCTGTGACCGCGACGGCATTGCCAACCGGTGGGGCGGGTTGCGTCTGCGCGAGTGCGGGATGGGCCGCCACGAGCAGCAAGCTCGCGCAGACTTGAACGAGTAAGTTTTTCATTTCTTCTCTCCGCATTCACTGGGCAGCGATACGCTCGATATCAGGCAGCACCCAAACCTGGTCGAAGAACGGCTTTTCCGGGCCGTACAGTCGGAACAATACCTCGAACCTGCCGTCCGGGTTCGTCGGCACCCAGTTGGCATCCTTGCCGGTCGGCGCCTTCGGCCCGAAATATACGTCGACCGATCCGTCGGCGTTCTTGACCAAGCCTTGCGTAGTGGAAGCGCGGCTTGAGTAAGGCATGTCGCGTATCAGCGCATGCGTGGCGCGGTCGTAGACGGTGGCTGACCAGTAGAGCTTCACCGGCGCCTCGGCGGGTACCGTCAGCTTGTAGCTGCCACTGCCGTCGAGGGGCTTTCGGTCCTTGTCCCGGATCGTCATCAGATAATACTGCCCCGCGCCCAGATGTTTGGCGCTGAAGTAGGCCATCGAATAGGCGACGCCGCGTCCGTCGACCGGATAGGCATCCGGATCGGCAAAGTTGGTCATCATGCCTTCGGACACCCCCGGCAGCGCGGGAAGCACCCATTGCATTCCTTCGTTGAACGATGTGGTGAAGACGCCTTCGTAGCGGTGATCGAGCTCGGCGTGGGCCTCGCTGGCCGCCTGTTTCAGGATCGCCTGGGTTTTCTCGTCGGGAGCGAACGACTTGCCTTTCTCGATGCCGATCGACTTCAGCATATCGATCATCACCTTGTCGCGCTCGATCCAGGGCTCGTACTGRACGAAGCGGTCGAGCGACTGGAAGAAGCGCAAATGTAGGGAATGGTGCTGTCGTAGACAACGTCGATCGCATCGACGAATTTGGTGGATGGTGGGCTGGCTGCCTGAGACAGTGGGTAGACTTTCACACGCTTGCCATACTCGACCGCCTTGGCGACGTCGGCGGCGCTGCCGCTCGCCACGTTGGAGCGCAACAAGGCGTAACTCTGGTAGGTCGCCGACTGAAGCGCAATGTAGCCGTCAGGCGTCTTCACCTTGTAGCCGGGAGGCAGGATCAGGTATTTTCCGCCAGCTCCCTTGTCGACGCCGGCCGGCCCGACATCTTCCAGTCCCGTCTGCCAGCCATCGTCGATACTGCCGGTAATTGAGCCTTCGGGACCAGCCGGCGGGATCTCCATCACCATCGGGCCAACGTCCTTGGTATCGAAGAAGGGCATCAGGTAGATGACATCGGGATTGGGGGTGAGGGTCTGGTTCTTCCAGTCCGGCAGACCTGACCAGTAGACGATCTCGTTGTCCTTGGCGCCCGCCTTCAGCCCCGCCTGAAGCATCAGATCGAAATTGACCGCCGGCATGCCCCAGATGACGGCGTCAACGGCACGCCGCTCCACAGTGCGCTGCGCAAGTTCGTCGGCGGAACGGTCCTGGGCCTGCGCGGGGAGAGACGCGAAGACCAAGGCAACCGCTCCGAGCAACATTTTGTTCACGGCACTTCGCCACTGTCATCGTCGCAGCGTTTCAGGCACATGAACTCGGGCAAGTTCGCCTGACGCTCTGGTTGGAATATCGCACCGAAGCTTGCCCCTGAACAGCGGTCGCAACCGCACTTGAATGGCCGGAGGCTGCGACGCTTTGGGAACTTGATGCTTCCGCCCAAGCGCTCACTTCCAATCCATTTTTTGTGGTTGAACCAGCAAATTGCGGCAGGCCGCTGAGGACGGCGTCGGCATAGCTGTCAGGGGTCAGATCGCGTCGGGCGCACTGGCATCGCGCACGCAGTCTTTCCGCCGCGCCAGGGCTGCTCCCGGCGGTCCGCAGCTCCAGCGACTTCTTGCCTGGGAATTCGAGGCGTGAGGTCTACCCACTAGCGGCAGACCTCACGTCCTGCGCTCAGGCGTTCGCCCAGCACTTGGTCAGTGCATGGCCGCCCATCAGCTCGCCGTTGGGATCGTCGACCCAGCCGCCGACCTTGGTGCCGGTCGCGTCGATGTAGTTGTTGAACATCGGCACGATGACGCCGCCCTCGTCGCGCAGCATCACGGCAGCCTGCCGGTAGAGATCCTTGCGCTTGGCCTGGTCGAGCTCGCCGCGGGCGGCGAAGATCAGCTTGTCGAAGTCTTCACGCTGGAAGCGCGTGTCGTTCCACTCAGCCTTGGAGAGATAGGCGATGGAATAGACCTGATCCTGCGTCGGCCGCCCGGTCCAGTAGGACATCGAGAAGGGTTGCTTGTTCCACACCTCCGACCAGTAGCCGTCGCCGGGCTCGCGCTTGACCTCAAGCGTGATGCCGGCCTTGGCCGCACTTTGCTGATAGAGCTGGGCGGCATCGACCGCACCGGGGAACGCGACATCGGAGGTGCGCAGCAGAACCGGCCCGCTGTGGCCCGATTTCTTGTAGTGGAATGCCGCCTTGTCCGGATCGTATTTACGCTGCTCGATGTCGTCAGCAAACATCGCATAGGCCTTGGTCACCGGCATATCGTTGCCGATCGAGCCGTAGCCGCTCAGGATTTTCTGCACCATCTCCTCGCGGTCGACGGCGTATTTCAGTGCGAGCCTCAAGTCGTTGTTGTCGAAGGGGGCAGCGTTGCAGTGGGCAATGAAAACATAGTGCCCCTTGCCCGGCACGTTGCGGATTTCAACGCCCGGCACGCGCTTGATCAGGTCGACGATCTTGGGTTCGACACGGTTGATCATGTCGACCTGGCCGCCCTGAAGTGCCGATGTACGGGCCGTCGCGTCGTTGATGACGACGATTTCGATCTGGTCGGCATGACCGCGCTTGTCGGTGCCCCAATAACCCTTGTGCAACTCGCCGACGTGGCGCACGCCGGGCTCGTTGACCACGACCTTGTAGGGTCCGGTGCCGATGCCTTCGGTCGGCTTGTCCTTGCCGCCATTGGGCTGGATCATCAGGTGATAGTCGCTGACCACGTAGGGAAGGTCGGCATTGGCCTCCTTGAGCTGGATGACGACATAGTCGCCATCGACCTTCACGCTGTCGAACTGGCTAACGAACGCAAGCGCCGCCGATTTCGAATTGGCGTCGGCATGGCGCTCCAGCGTCGCCATCACATCTGCCGGCGTCAGGTCTTTGCCATTGTGGAAAGTCACGCCCTTGCGGATCTTGAAATGCCAGGTCTTGGCGTCGTCGGAGGCTTCATAGGACTCGGCCAGCCGGGGCTCAATCTCGCCTGCCGGCGACACTTCCAGCATCTGTTCGCCCCAGCTGCGTCCCAGCGTATAGGGCACTTGGCTCGCCCAGCTTGCCGGATCGAGGCTGTCAGTGGCGGCACCGCCAACCATGCCAGCCTTCAATATGCCACCCTTGACCGGGGCCTGCGCCCGCGCGGCACTGCCAAGCAGAGTATTGGCCGACAAGGCAGTGACGCCAAGGGCTGCGGCGCGGCCGAGAAAGTCGCGGCGCGACAGCCGCCCGCTGACCACGAGGCGGCTGAGATGATCGAGTTCACTGGACATTCGACTACGTTCCTCCTGATGGGCGCGACTTGATGTCGTCATTGTTCCCGCCTCCGATATTGATTTGCAGCGGTATCGGCTCAGCGCGCTGGAAGCGACATCGGATGCCGCTTTTGGAGTTCAGCACATTTTGGTTGCCGTTGGGTGAAGCTCGACAAGCCTTCCTCTTGCCCTGCCTTCAAAGCCGTGTGACGATGCGTTCGAACGGGAGGAACTGCACCAACGTTGTTACCCGCGACGGCCGAACAGGCCGGCCGCCGCATTCAGGGAAAAATGCCTGAGTGGAGGTCAGCTCTCATGGGTAGTCGCGCCGGAGGAAGACGCACGGGACCGAAGTGCATTGCCATCGTCGGTCCCTTTGCCAGCGGTAAAACCACACTTTTTGAAGCCCTTCTCGCCCGCACGGGCGCCATCCCCAAGCAGCAGCCGGTTTCGTCCGGCAGCACCGTCTCCGACCATTCCGCCGAGGCCCGGGCGCATGCCATGAGCGTCGAGGCGGTCTTCGCCACCACCCAGTTCATGGGCGAGAGCATCACCTTCGTCGATTGCCCAGGCTCGGTCGAGTTCGCCTTCGAGGCTGAACCGGTGCTTGCCGCCTGCGATCTCGCGGTCGTCGTCGTGGAGCCCRACGAGAAGAAGATCCCCGCTTTGCAGGTCATCATGCGCAAGCTCGACGAGCTCGGCATCCCGCGCATCCTGTTCCTCAACAAGATCGACAAGGCGACATCAGGCGTGCGCGACACGCTGAAGCTTTTGCAGCCGGTCAGCCGGGCCCCGCTCTTGCTACGCCAGATCCCGCTGCGCAAGGACGGCGTCATCGTCGGCTCGATCGACCTGGCGCTTGAGCGCGCCTACATCTACCGCGAATACGCCGCAAGCGAGATCGCCGACATTCACAGCGACGACAAGGCGCAGGAACTCGAAGCGCGCTTCGCCATGCTCGAAACCCTTGCCGACCATGACGACCAGCTGATGGAACAATTGCTCGAAGAGATCGAGCCTCCCAAGGACGCGATCTTCGACGACCTCGCCGCCGATCTGCGCGATGGCACCGTCACCCCGGTGCTCATCGGCTCGGCCGAAAAGGGCAATGGCACGCTGAGGCTGCTCAAGGCCATCCGCCATGACGCACCCGATGTCGAGGCGACACGCAAGCGGCTTGGCCTGGGCGACGGCAATGCGTCCGTGGTTCAGGTGATGAAGACCATACACACCTCGCATGCCGGCAAGCTGTCGGTGTCGCGCATTCTCTCTGGTCAAGTCACCGATGGCGCCGAACTCTGGCTCAACGCAACCGACACCGCCAAGGTCTCGGGCATCTACCGCATGCTTGGCAAGGATCAGTCCAAGCTTGCCACTGCCGGTGCCGGCGACACGGTGGCACTCGGCAAGCTCGACAATGTCTCGACCGGCCAGACTCTGACCTCGGCCAAAGGCGGCACCAAGCCGCTGGTCAGCCTCGCGCCGCCGAAGCCGGTCTATGCCTTCGCCCTTCGCCCCAAGGAGCGCAAGGACGAGGTCAAGATGTCGGCGGCGATCCAGCGCCTTGCCGAAGAAGACCCTTCGCTCACCTTGCACCACAATCAGGATTCTGCCGAGACGGTGCTGTCGGGCCATGGCGAGATGCATTTGCGGGTCGTGCGCGAGCGGCTCGAAGGACGCAATCAGATCGCCGTCGAAGGCCATGCGCCGGCGGTTCCCTATCGCGAAACCATTCGCAAGTCCGTCCAGCAGCGCGGCCGCCACAAGAAGCAGTCCGGCGGTCACGGCCAGTTCGGCGACGTCGTCATCGAGATCAAGCCGCTGCCGCGCGGTTCGGGCTTCGAGTTCACCGACACCATCACCGGCGGTGTCGTGCCCAAACAGTACATCCAGTCGGTTGAAGCAGGCGCGCGCGAGTTCCTCAAGACCGGCCCGCTTGGCTTTCCGGTTGTCGATATCGCGGTCAACCTGTCGGACGGCTCGTTCCACTCGGTCGATTCCTCCGACATGGCCTTCCAGATGGCGGCCAGGATCGCAATGAAGGAAGGCATGCCAAGCTGTTCGCCGGTGCTGCTCGAACCTGTCATGAAGGTCGAGATCTTCACGCCGTCCGATGCCACAGCGCGCATCATCGCGCTGGTGCCGCAGCGCCGCGGTCAAATCCTCGGCTATGACGCTCGTTCGGGCTGGCCCGGCTGGGACGTGGTCGAGGCGACCATGCCGCAATCGGAGATCGGCGACCTGATCATCGAGCTACGCTCGGCAACCGCTGGTGCTGCCACCTACCGCGCCGACTTCGACCATATGGCCGAGCTCACCGGCCGCCTCGCCGACGAGGCGATGCAGTCAGGCGGCAAGGCTGCCTGAACACGTAGACCGGCCGGCGTCACCGCCGCCCGGTCCTCCTCTTCACAGTCTCTTGATGACCAGTATCGGCCATGCGCTGTAACAACGGGCCGTTCGCACTCGTATGTGAAGGCATTACCGTTGATTTCGCATCCGGCCCGGCCGAACTTAGGGCTTGGCTGAGGGGAGAACCACTGATGGCATTCATACATCGCCGCCCGTCCTGGGCGATATCGGAAGCTCTGGCCACGCCCGAAGAGATATTCCTCAACCGCCGCACCATTCTGGCTGGCATGGGCCTTGGCCTCGCCGCTGCTGCCCTGCCCCGGCGAGCACGCGCCGAAGACGCCGACCCCACAGCCGATCTCTATCCCGCCAAGCCGAACACGGCCTACAAGCTCGACCGGCCGCTGACGCCCGAAGAGATCAACGCCAACTACAACAATTTCTACGAATACGGCACCTACAAGGAGATCGCAGCCAACGCCCAGCAGCTCAAGACGCGGCCTTGGGAAGTCGAGATCGGCGGCCTTGTCGACAAACCGATGACGCTTGCCATCGATGACCTGATCCGCAAATTCCCGCTGGAGACGCGGCTCTACCGCCACCGCTGCGTCGAGGCCTGGTCGATGACCATTCCGTGGAGCGGCTTTCCGCTCAAGTCCCTGGTGGCGCTCGCCAGTCCGAAAGCGGACGCAAAATTCATCCGTTTCGAAACCTTCCTCGATCCTGCCATGGCGCCCGGCCAGAACGACTTCGTCTACCCCTGGCCCTACATCGAAGGCGTCACCATCGAAGAAGCTGCGCTCGACCTGCCCTTCCTCGTCACCGGGGCCTACGACAAGCCGCTGGCCAAGCAGTTCGGCGCGCCGCTGCGGCTCGCCTTGCCGTGGAAGTACGGTTTCAAGTCGATCAAATCGATCCGGAAGATCGACTTCGTCGCCGAACAACCTGTCGGCCTGTGGGAAGCGATCCAGCCGAGCGAATATGGCTTCTGGGCCAATGTGAACCCCGAGATTCCTCACCCACGCTGGAGCCAGGCCAAGGAACGCGTACTGGCCACCGGCGAGCTGGTGCCGACCCAGCTGTTCAACGGCTACGCGGCCGAGGTGGGCCAGCTCTACGCGGGCCAGGACCCTGCCAAGCTCTACATGTGAGCGACAAGTCAGCGACTGTCAGGACAAATCAAAAGCGGCACTCGAGCAAATCCTCGAGTGCCGCTTTTTGCGGACCGTTCCGGGGA
>NZ_JBFUIP010000219.1:0-7877 GCF_056401815.1 Aminobacter sp. P4_D5
TGAGTGCACCAAGCAGGCACTCAATGAACTTCTTCGTTTCGCCCAGCTGTCCCAATTCGTCATTGGAGCTACGGACGGCCTGGCAAGTGACACCAACGTCAAAGAACATCCACTAGCAGCGCTGGATAAGCTCGCGGACGTTCGCAACCGACTTTTCAGCCTGACCAACCACGAACAGTTTCTGGACGCAGATATAGCCTTCGTGGCGTCTGCGGCGAACGCGTTGCAAAAGGAAGCCGGCCAGCATGCAAGCGCACTGCTCGCGCCGCAGCGCGACGTCAATGCCGCTGCAAGGCCGCTTCCTGAGGTCATTCCGGCGGTAGCGGACCAGATTGTCAACAAAGGCATCGCCGCCAAGCTGGAAAGAATCAATGCTATCACGATCAGCAATGAGGTGCGTAGCTGTCTCGAAGAGCTAAATGCCTCCTGCAGTTCCAGTCAGCTTGAGGAGTTGAAGTCGCTGGCCTCGGCACTGGAGCAGCAGTCTCAACGTCCAACTGAGCTCGACAGATTGAATTCCACCATCTCGTCGATCGACGCGGCTCAGGCGACCGCCAACAAAGTCGCACAGGAGCGACTGACCGCCTTGCCTGCAACGCTCGAAAGACTGGAGAGGGAGAATCTTAAGTCGGCTCGGAATGCCCTGTTCGAAAGGGTGGGGGTGGTATTTGCGTGGTTCGACTGCCTGTTCGAATACGAGTCATCTGCCAAGCAAGGCACTGTAGGCACTGACAGCTGCAAGCGAGACGGCCATTTCAGCCAGGCACTACGTGACGACTACAAATCTCACCGGGCGCACCTGATCCAGATCTGCCGAGCGGCCGGAGGCTCACCGGAAGTCTGTCGCGCACCTGGGGTTGTGGCCGCCGTGGAGCCCGCCGTTGACGGGCTGCCGTCGGTCGACGATGGGACGAAGACACAACCGAGTGACCGGCACAACAACCAGCAAGGCGGCCAACAAGGTGGCCAGCAAGGTGGCCAGCAAGGCGGCCAACAAGGTGGCCAGCAAGGTGGCCAAGGCGGCCAGCAAGCCGGCCAACAGGGTGGCCAAGGTGGCCAAGGCGGCCAACAAGGCGGACAGCAAGGCGGTCAAGGTGGCCAGCAAGGCGGCCAACAAGGTGGCCAGCAAGGCGGCCAGCAAGGTGGCCAAGGTGGCCAGCAAGGCGGCCAACAAGGTGGCCAGCAAGGCGGCCAACAAGGTGGCCAGCAAGGCGGCCAAGGTGGCCAAGGTGGCCAACAAGGTGGCCAGCAAGGCGGACAGCAAGGCGGCCAAGGCGGCCAAGGCGGCCAACAAGGTGGCCAGCAAGGCGGCCAAGGTGGCCAAGGCGGCCAACAAGGTGGCCAGCAAGGCGGACAGCAAGGCGGCCAAGGCGGCCAGCAAGGTGGCCAGCAAGGTGAAAGTACCGAGTTGAAGGAGGATTTCTTCGGAAATCAGACCCCGATGCCGGCAATCAGTCTGCGCGATCCCAAAGGAACGGGTGGCTCGGGCAGCTCGACGACGAACCCAAATACAAAGGCGCCCGACCCTAGTGGGAAAAATGTCCTCGATCAAGGGGCCAAGAATCGAGATCCGTCGGGAATCGACGACACCAATGGTGCCATCAACAACGAGTCCCGGGACAAGCCACCCTATCAGATGAACTAAAGGGGACGAGGATGCGGAGCTTTCTAGCCGATTGGCCGATCCGGATCGCAGCAATTGCTGCCACGATCGTAGCTTTGGCAGTCGGCGTCGCCTTGGCCGTGCTGCTTCCGCAGCGATGGTTCTCGCTCACTGATCCGACGATTGGGCGGGAGTGGATCCTAGGGGCCGCGCTGCTCTACATCGCAGCGATCCTCATTCGCTTCGGCTTCCCTTCTCTGCCATACGCGCGGATGTTCGGGCGCAGTCTGATCCCATTTGCCGCTGCCGTCTTAAAGATCGTCCTCCTCTCCGCCGGGATTACGGTTCTTTTGCTCGCGGCATTCAACCCGGTCGCCGGCACACGCCTTTACATCTATGTCGACTACAATCCGAATGTCGGCGGCGACGGCAGGGCCGCGCTTGCGCGAAACCTGATCGCCCAGCGTGAGAACTGGCTAAAAGGAGGCGGCGCCGAGAGCGACCTCCACTACATTCCCGGCGATAGCGCGAGCATCAGGGAAGCGGTGGAACGCCTTGCGAGCGCACCGGACACTACCGTTCTTTTGGAGATAGACCAGCTCCTCCAGCAGTTCAAGGATGGTTTGGGCGCCACTTCATCCACTCCAGATTTCGGCACGTTCATCCTTGCCAATCTCGAGACGTCCGTTGAAGAAATCGAGGCGTCCGGGCGAGCAGGTGATCGACTTGTCGTACTCAGTACGTGGCGTGGCGCCCCGCAAAACTGGGCGCTGGACATGCATAGGTTCGGGTCGACCTGGATACAAGTTGCCGGCGAATCCTCAGGTGGCGAAACCAGTCCAATGAGCGTGCAGTCCTATGAGATCGCGCACTATCCCGGTCTTCGGCCCATCCTTAGCATCCTCGTCCGAGCGGAAGCCGCGATTGAGCTGCTGAACCCACCACCTTCCGTATTCCTTACAAATGACGGCGACGAGAAGTGCGACAACCAGACCGGAACAGAAATAGCTGTCAACCTGGGTGGCGCGCCTTCCGCGATTGGAACTCTTAGCACCGGTAGGTTCGAGCGCGAGCAGACCCAGTTCGTCCAGATCCGGATCGTCCTGCCGGCATCCGGTCCACGGTTCGTATGCGTAAACTTCCCCGGCGCCAAGGGTGCACAGATCCAGTTACGGCAGCCGCTCTTTTTGGGTGTCAGGCAACTCCAGCTCAGCGCGTCTCCGGAGCTAGCCGCGATCCTAAGGGCCCTGGTAGATACGGGCTTCGAGCCAGCTGGCGGCGAACTTTCGATCTCACCGCTGGTCTCCGCCAAGATCGCAAAGACGGATGGTTCGGCTACAGTGAGCGTGCTGCTGGACGACAATGGAAACCCATCTGAAACCGGAAGCTTTGACATTAAGCTGCTTCCAGCAGTCGATCGGGGTTCTACCCCCGTGCTCTGGGACCTAGCGATTACGCCCAAGACCGATCCAGGCGTTCGGTTGGACGTCCTTGACTACGTGGCAGAAACTAAAACCAGACTGTCTGGACACCAAGCGAACTATCAGGACGCCCCGGCGTGCGGGGAGCGAAGTTCAATTGTCACCGCCAGCCCACAAGGCGAGAGCGGAAACTGCCACGATGTTCTCAGGATGGCGGGCCCTAGGCTGGAGCTTCATTTGCCTCCTCTGGAAGACATCACCTCGCTCCAGGATTCGCAAAGACGTGCACTTCGGACGACCCTGGTGCTGGCAGCCGCGATCGCTTGGTCGAATGGCAAGGGGGTGAGCCAGGCGCCGGTTACACGCGAGGACTACGCCGTCACCTCTGCGTCGACAGAAACTATCGGCTGGACCCCGATTGACGCGCCCCTATGGGAGCAGCTGGTCAAGGCCCTACTGGGTGAGGCCGATCCAAGGCCGGCATCGAACGCGGCCAACAGCGTGCGGCCAATTCTTCTGTCGCTGGGGCTATTGCTAATTGCGGCGGCCGCCGGGATCGGACTGGCGCGACCACTGATGCTCAGCTTCTCGCGTATCAAGCAACAGGAGAGTGTGACGTGAGTATCCTCGCTCTGATGGTCACCCTGCTTTGCGTCGCCGGTAATGTCGTCTTGCTGGTTCGCAGCCGCCGCCGCGGGCGCTTGGCAGCGACGCCGCTGGTCGTGCTGAGCCTTCTGGCCGTCAGCACACTGTTGCTAGCTCTGAATGTAAGCGAGGCTCTGCATCCGAGCCGCGAACTCAGGCTCTACTTCTCGCTGGCGGACATCAACGTCATCGAGAAGGTCTCCAGTTGCATCGAAGGCAAATCGGCTACCAACTGCCCCGAGGAGTTGCTCAAGCCGTCAGAGAACGTCGTCGCCGTTGTCTCACAAGCAGCCGTCGGGGACGTCGCGTTGCTTGCCCGACCCGGGGGGATTGAAACCGTACGCCAGCTTCTCGCCGAGGAGTCGTCCGTCGAGCAAAGCTCGGGGCTGACAGTCGAGGATGCCATTTCGGAGATCGGACAGGAGACAGCCGGCGGCGACAACATCTACCTGATATTGACTCCTCGTACTCGGTCAGTGTCGGCAGCGAGAATCGCATACCGGCAACTGCTCCAGGAACGACCAGAACTAAGGGAGCGCATCATCTTCGTCAGCGAGGAGGCTCTAGGCATCCCCCGGGACATGCTGATCCCGGACTTACGTCTCGATGCGCCAACAGTGATTTCTGCTAATGGAGGGGACTACAAGGTGCAGTTCTCGGGAGAGAATCGTACCAGTGGAGCCATAGAGCTCGCCGGACTGCAGGTCATCAGCGGCATCAATGCAGCCACTGTCAATACGCTCAAGATCCGCAAGGACACCCTCGAGATCGAGTCGGACCCGAAGCCTGGTCAAACCCTATCGATCGCACCGCGTGACTCCATTGATATCGATGGAACTTTCGCGACGGGGCCGATGGGGAGCGTGACGACCCACAGCATCGTGGTCACCAACCGATTTGGTGAAACGCTGGTTCACTTGAAGGCCGTCACCAGGGTCGAAAAGCCGGTCCTTGGCCTGCTACGGACAACTAAAGACGAGGGCGCTGAAAGCAGGAACGACTTCAAGCGCTTCGCCCAGGCCAGCAGCGTCGATGTGACCGATGTCTTCCTCGACTTCGCCGGGATGGCCGATCCTGCCAAGCTCGACGGACTGATTCAATCTTCAGCCGAGAACCTCGCATTGTGGGGAATGCTGGTTGTTGCGGAGCCGTTGACGGCGGAGCAAGGACAGATTCTGCTCGAGGTGCTGAAGCGCACCCCTCAAAATGCGAGCCCTCCGTCACTCCTTTTTGTAGGTGGTGGCGACTCCGRGACGTTGTTTCAGAACTTCGCCGATCCACGAATGACCGGGTGGCAGACTTTTCTCGACCCCTTGGGGATCCGAGATATCTCGGGCGCCCGAAAGATCCTTGTAGCCGTTGACCAGAGCGGCAGCCTTCGAACGTCGTCTTCCGACGTCAAACTGGCCATTCAAGTGCTATTTGACCCGAAGTTTGGCTTCGGCGCGAGAGATGCCAACCTGCTTCTTCCCTTCTGCGGTGCACCCGTGAACGGTCAGCGCGTTTGCAAACCAAAAGACCTCGAGGGCCAGCTCGAAACAGTTTTCGATATCAACAACTGGGAAGGGTCTGAGCAGCTGACAACTCTGAACGCTTTTGCCAAGGATCGCGCCACAAACCTATTCGCTATCCCAGGCAACTTCAGGGACGTCAGTGACTTCGTCCTCTTTTGGGACGGAGATGACATCGCCGGCACTAATGGCGGTGACGACAGATATATCTCGGACGCGGCCGCCGCCGTGCTACCAGAACTCGCGGCGCAAGGCATCAATATCCACATCGCAACCTTTCAAAGCAAAATCGTCGATGAGCGTGTAGCTGTCTTCGAAGAGTTAAGCCGCTTCAGCGGCGCAGATTCCGGCACGAAGTTCCGCGACAGCGTCGTCAAGACCGTCATCGGCCGAGGGCTTACTGTCGAGATCGGGAACATTGACAAAGTGAACGACATCGCAAAGCTCCGCCTCCTTGCGATCAATGGCAGTAAGGTCCAGGTCATTAACAGCCTGTTCGGCCCGAATACCTTTTCAGAGGTCGATGGCGCCGGCGCGGCAGTCCCGCTGCTTGTCCGCCACCCATCCGGCTTTCCGGTGCCTCTCATGGCCCTCAAAGATGCCGTGGGATTCGATCCAAGTGGCTCCGGGACGCCATTCAACCTGAAGATCGGCTATCTCGGGATCGATCTGGCTTCGGAGTTCGCGGCGATCGGGATCGCCGACGACCAGGATCGGCGGAACGCGGTGAGCAACGTCGTCTATGCCGCAGTCGACGCGATGGGCGCACAACTCCGAGCCCCATCCGTTTCCTGGCGCATCGACGGCAGCCGTGTAGCGGCCACCCGGGACGACTTCCTTCCCTTCGACATCACTAACGGCCTGCAGGCCGACATTCGTGGCTTCGAGGCCGATGGAACCTTGTCGCGGGGCAAGGGGCTGCAGCACGTGGGTTGGGATGAGCTCGGACTGGATCGGATGAGCATCGACCTATCCAGCACTAAGCTGGACCCCGGCGGGATCTATGGCGTGCAGCTTTCCTTTTGCCACCTGCAGGATGCCGCGGCAAAGGCCGCGGATGGGTGCTCGAAGGTTGAGCTTGAAATACCGGTAGTCGGCGCCTTTCCAACGTTGATCAGCGCAGCCGGCGTGGAGTCGTTTGGAAGCTCTCCGGCGGACAAGAACAAAGTGTCGGATCGCGCCTTTGCCATCCCAGAGGGTCTTGCACAACTGGCTTACGCAGCACTGGCTGCCGCAATTGCAATGGGAGTGTTTCTTCTATGACCCAAGATAGAAAAGGTGCTGCGCAGGCAACGGACGAGGACGATATCCGCAAGGTCGATCCCTCGTTCTTCGAAAAGCGGGACGGGGCCTTTCCGGACGCACGAACTTTGCGCAGTGGCAGCGAGAAGTATTCCAAGCTCTATCACATGGTCGAGAACTGGGAAGGCCTTCGGCGATGGAAAGACGAGGAGGAGCTCAACGCGATTGAAAACCACTACTACGGGCGCGACGCGGAACGACGATACTTGTGGCTAGACGAACTGGACCGCCACAGGGCGTTGTCTGGTGACATTCCCAAGTCACGAAAGCCCGAAGACGAAGACAGTGATGCCATCAAAGATGAGAAGTTTGCACTCCACACGACCCTGACATCGTTTTTTGAAAAGGCCCGCGCGTACATCTCCGGTCAGTACCCTGGAAACAATATCCTCGAGGCTTTCGACGCGATTTTCATCGGCCTGATGTTCGGCAGGCATGTTTATGTCGAGGGGTCATCAGGCATTGGCAAGACCCAGATAGTCCGCGAGCTCTGCTCGATGCTTTCGCTGCCCTACCAGCAGTACGATGCATATGCCGATGCCACGGATCTCAGTCTTCTGGGTGGCGAGGTACCAGTTTCTCAGAACAATTCAATCGCGTTCAGCTTCGAGCGGGGTCCACTGCTGACGCCAGGCCTTCTCGGGCTTGTCATCGATGAGCTGCCACGTCTGCCGGCCTCAACGTCGAATGTGCTCTTGCAGGCAATGGCCGAGCGGAAGGTTAGCGTCAGCCTTGTTGCAAGCGGACGCGGTACAGCCACTGTTCTGTTGTCGCCGCATTTCATAGTGATCGGGACCGGCAACCCGGTCGGCTACGGCGGGCAGGGTGAAAGGTCCTTCGCTCTGTTCGACCGCTTCGACATCGGCATCGAGATGAAGCACCCGGGGCTCGAGGCTCGCCGACAGATCTTGATCCAGCAGGGAAGGTCAGCCGCTCGCCCCGACTTCAAGCACAGGCCTGGGTTCACCCTCAACGCCATCAATTCACTGATTAAGGATGTCCGGATATCTTCGCTCTTCGTGCCAATCATGATTACGGCCGCCTATGCGCTAGGGCCGAACGAGTTTATCAAGCGGACGGAGACCGAGAACCCCGAGCGCCTCACCGATGAGATGCTGAGCCGGTTCGCCAATCTGACGGCTGATCCTCGCGAACTTGTTATGTGGGGAGCCGCCCGGGCATTCGCCAGCAAGCACAAGGGCGAGATTCGCCAGCTCATCAATATGGTCGAGGAGAACCTGACCGAGGGATCAAACCCTCGCGGCGAGATCTCTGTCGTCAACAATGCGAAGGCGCTCGCCCTTGTCCGGCACCAGCCCAAGGCCACGTGGACGACGCCGGAGGTCTATCTGGACGACCTTGGCCAGGCATTTCATTGGGCCAACTACGCGCGAC
>NZ_JBFUIP010000220.1:0-7715 GCF_056401815.1 Aminobacter sp. P4_D5
GCGAAAGCATCGTCCATTTTTACCAGGCCTTCGCCGAAGCGGGCCTCGATGCGAAATCGATGCCGATCGCCAGTCTGACCACCAGCGAGTCCGACATCCAGGCGATGGGCATCGACGTCGGCGCCGGCCACATCACCTCCGCCAGCTATTTCCAGTCGGTCGGGGGCCTGCAGAACGAACGCTGCGTCGAGCGCTTCAAGGAGAAGTTCGGCAGCGATGCGGTGACCAACATGTGCTGGGAGGCGGCCTATTTCCAGGTCCATGTCGTGGCCAATGCGCTGCGCAAGGCCAGGACAGACGATGTCGAGGCATTGCGGCCGGCCATCCTCGGTTCGGAATTCGACGCACCGCAAGGGCGCATCCGAATCGACCCCGACAACGCCCATACCTATGTATGGCCACGGGTAGCGCGGGCGCGCCAGGACGGCCAGTTCGAGATTCTGTCCAAGGCAGCAGCGGCCATCCGGCCGGATCCCTATCTCGCCAGCTACAACCCCGAGGAATGGGGGGAGCGGCTGGCCATGCATTCGATATGACCCCGTGCCGAGGGGCATGGGACCAAGCAACCGAACGACACCACAGGCAAGCGTTGGAACTCCGCAACGACGACATTGCCGCGATGAGGAACAATGGTATCACGTAGCCCCCACGTGGCGCCGCATGACGGATCAGCGCCGATCCAGATCAAGGACATACGGTCGCTCCGGGTCCTTTTGCTGCAGCCCAAGAGCAGCGAGGGCGAGGAGCTTTGGCAGCACCTCAACCGGATCGGCTGCCAGGTCCAGACAAACTGGCCGCCGCCGGCGGAAATTCCTGCCAACATCGACGTGGTGTTCGCCTTCATCCGCCCGCTGGTCGAAGGCGGCATCGCCTGGAACTGGAACGCGGACGATCCGCCGGCGGTGCTGATTGCCATTGTGGACTATGAGAACCCGATCATCGTCGAGAAAGTTTTGCGCCTGCGGGCCCAGGCGGTGATCGGCCTGCCGCTCAGGACATTCGGAATCCTCGCCAACATACTGCTGAGCGTCAACAATCACCGGCGCGAGGCGCGTCTGCGCACGCGTGTCGATCGCCTCTCCGCAAAACTCAAGGCGCACCGGGATATCGACAAGGCCAAGGAAATCCTGATGGCCACCAATAAGGTGTCGGAACAGGTCGCATACGAGACATTGCGCGAGCAGGCGATGAACAAACGCACCACCATCGAGGCGATTGCCCTGGCCATCATCAATGCCAGCGACCTGCTAAACCTCCCTCTGCGTCAAGCTGCCGATGTCACCTGATTTCACGCCTCGAACGGAGTTGGAGCGAGTCGATACCGTAAGTGCTGTTCAGGCGAACAGTTGCAGGGCAGGCTCGGCAAGACTCGGGGCGAGCTTGATCGGCAGCCTCTCCTTTCGCCGTCGACGCAACAGTGAGCAACTGCACGCTCACCTCCAGCGGTGCRCTGACCGAGTTCCATCGTCTGGGTCTGCGTGTCAGGCTGGAGATCGATGTCGCGGCTCCGCAATGCTGCAGCAAGGGTCTAGCTTTTTCTTGCGCCGCAGGCATGAGCGCGAAGACTTCAACGAGTCCTTGCCGAACGCGTTGGCGGCTTCCGTGGAACGTCGTGGGTCTAATATGTGGCATCATAGGGCCGAAACCTGACGGTCAGGTTTCGGCAGGATCCTGTTAGCAAATCGGTCACTGCGCCTCCGATATTAT
The DNA here is from genome assembly GCF_056401815.1 of Aminobacter sp. P4_D5. Lineage (NCBI taxonomy): Bacteria > Pseudomonadati > Pseudomonadota > Alphaproteobacteria > Hyphomicrobiales > Phyllobacteriaceae > Aminobacter > Aminobacter sp. P4_D5. The sequence continues at coordinate 1,708 of NZ_JBFUIP010000220.1, forward strand.
GTTCGCCGAGCCAGTCTCGGCCGCCGGTGGCGTCCCACCTTGGTGTACTGATTGGTCCAAATTGACGCACGCAAATGGGCACAAAGCCGCAGATGTCGCGTAACGCGGCATAACGCTTTTCAACCGCCTATGGCCGAAAATCTAGGTAGGCTAGACGTCAGATTCTCTTAATCCGAGATTTAATGCTCGACGAGTAACGAGTAGCATTTTCTCGTGAATGCTTCATCGAAATCCCATTCTCATCCGCTCGTCTCATGTCGTGAGCATCGGCCAATCCCGACCATTACCTCGGACCCGCGCCTCGTCCGGTGAGCAGCCATGAGAGGCTTACACTCAGAACGCCCGCGATCATCGCCAGGCGATTGGCGCGTGGAGCAGCCCGATCATTTTCCCAGTCGCTCCAGGTACTCGTCTCGACGCCCACCACTTTCGCCATGCTTTGCGCCGAAACATCCAATGCATCGCGAGCAAGCGAGATGCGTCCGCCAATCGTGTCGTCCAAAACGCCATTGGCCGCATAGTGATCGTTGAAAATCATAGGAACTCCCTTCGAGATGACCCCATCGGCACTCCTGGCACCATGACCGGTGCCAGGTTCTTTTCAGAGGTCCATGGACCTATTTTGCCGCCTATTTGCCGGTCCAGGCTTTCACTTGTTCGGAATGATCCGCCATGTATTTTTCGACAGCGGCATCATACGAAGTCTCCTGCGCCTGGAACATTGCCGCTTCCAGATCGCCAATGGGCAGCTTCATGCGCGACAGAAAGCCTGCGACCTCCGGGTTGTCCTGCTTGAAACCCTTGCGAGCCAATATGTCGACATGCTCGGCCTGGCCGAGGGACTTCTTCGGATCGGCGATGTAGCGCAGTTCGTACTTGCCGAACATCCAATGCGGGCTCCAGGCCGTCGCGACGAACCACTTCTCGGACCTGGTTGCGCGGTCCACGGTCGTCAGCATGCCAGCCTCGCTGGAAATCTGCAGCTTGTAGCTGTCGAGGCTGTAGTCCTTGACCGCCTTTTCCGAAAGACGGGTAAGCCCCGCACCGGGATCGATGCCCTGAACAGTACCGTCGAGCTTTTGCTTGACTTCGTCTTTCTTCAGGTCCTCGATCGAGCTGATGTCGCTTTCCGGTATATATGCCGGGACGACCCATCCAAGCTTGGCGCCGTCGTAGACGGTGCCGAGGACGTCTACCTTGTCTTCAATCTTRCCATAATACTCGGCATGGGTCTGCGGAAGCCACGCCATCATCATCGCATCGAGATCCCCGCGGCTCACGCCCTGGTAGAGCGGTGCCACATCCGTCTGCATAAGCTCGACCTTGTAGCCCAGTTCATCCTTGATGATCTTGGCGGCGAGCTTGGTGACGAATTCCGCGTCGGACCATGCCGACCAGCCGATCTTTACAGGCTTTGCGTCCTGCGCGATGGCTACGGTAGCTGCGCCGCCAATGAGGATGGCAGCAAGGCTGATGGTTCCAATGGCCTTCAATATGTCTACTCCATTTATTGGCTGGGAAAACAGCGGACCGCTGGCCCGCTGATGCGGTGCAACGGTCAAGTGGTGGTAACCACCGACCGCCGCGATGCGAAGCTGGGAGACAGCAAGCGCCAGGATGCGCCTTGCTTCCCGAGGCTCTGGGTGAGCCGGTCAAGGATCACTGCGAGAATGACGACGGCGATGCCGCCTTCAAAGCCGGTGCCGACATCAAGTCGCTGAATTCCCGTCAGAACAGTGTTGCCCAGGCCGCCGGCGCCGATCATCGAAGCGATGACCACCATGGACAATGACAACATGATGGTCTGGTTGATGCCTGCCATGATCGATGGCATCGCGTTGGGCAGTTGAACCTTGAGCAGGAGTTGGGTCGACGTACAGCCAAATGCGTTGCCGGCTTCGACGAATTCCACATCCACCTGACGGATGCCGAGATTCGTTAGGCGCACGACCGGAGGCATCGAGAAGATGACCGTCGCTATCGTGCCGGGAACGGCCCCCAGGCCAAAGAACATTGCCGCAGGAATGAGGTAGACAAAGGCCGGCATGGTCTGCATCAGATCCAGCCCCGGGCGGATGACTGCGGCAACCGAGTCGCGACGCGCCATTGMGATGCCGAGCGGCAGGCCGACCATTATCGCAATGATCGTCGATGCGATTACCAATGACAAGGTTTCCATCATTGCCGGCCAAAGCTCCATCTGCCCCACCAGAGCAAGCGACAGGCCGGTGAAAATTGCAAAGCCGAGAGAGACGCGGCATAGGGCGAGAAAGACGAATATGGCGATCCCGAGCGGCATCGGAATGCCTAGGAGGCCGCTTTGCAAGGTGCCCGTCACGAACCCGATCAGCGCTGCGAACGTGTCGAGCGCAGGGGCGAAATTGTCGAGCAGGTAGTTGACGGCTAGGTCGATGCCGTCGCCGATGTCGAAGGACATGATTTTATCCGTAAGTCTGGTTTCAATTGGCCCGATCGAGCGTCTCAAGCAGTGCCGACTTGCTGATGGCGCCGACATAGTGGTGTTCGTCGTCCACTACGGGTACGGGCCATTCGGTGGCCGCCACAGTTCCAAGAACGCTGGAAAGCTGCTCGCTGGCCAGGATCGGCACCGCCTCTGAAAGGAACGCCTTGCGATACGAGTCCGCATCCTTGGAGCGGACCTTCTCCATCAGCGACGCCCGGCTGACCATTCCGAGATATTTTCTGTCGCGCCCCACCACAATGGCATACTCCCGGTCATGACTTTTCATCTGTTCCAACGCTGCTGCAGCTGAAACACCCTGACGTTCTATGATCGTGAGCTGTGTCTTGCGGGCTACATCGCCCGCTTTGAAAACCTGTGAGACGTCGACATTGCGAAAGAACGAGCGGACGTAATCATTGGCGGGATTGCCGACGATTTCATCGGGCGTTCCAACCTGGATGACATTTCCGTTTTGCATGATGCAAATACGGTCGCCAATTCGCATCGCTTCATCGAGGTCGTGGCTGACAAAAACGATGGTGCGGGTGTGCTCGGATTGCAGCCGAACCAGTTCGTCCTGCATCTCTGTACGGATCAGCGGGTCAAGCGCCGAAAAAGCCTCGTCCATAAGCAGAATGGTCGGTTCGCTGGCCAGCGCTCTGGCAAGCCCCACTCGCTGCTTCATGCCGCCGGAGAGCTCATCCGTCCGGCTTTCGCCATAGCTATCCAGCCCCACGGCCTTCAGCGCTGCCATGGCCTTGATCTGGCGTTCAGCCGCCCCAACTCCGGCCACTTCCAGTCCGAAGGCGGCGTTGTCTAGCACGTTGCGGTTTGGAAGAAGCGCGAAGGATTGGAACACCATGCTGATGTCCCTGCGGCGGAGGTCGATGAGCGCCCTACGCGACATCTTCGTAATGTCGTGGCCGTCAATCTCAATTGAACCAGATGTCGGCTCTATCAGCCTGTTCAGCAAGCGTAGAAGGGTTGATTTGCCGGATCCGGACAGGCCCATGATCACGAAGATCTCTCCTGCCTTGATATCAAGGCTGGCGTCGTTGACGCCAATGGAGCACCCGGTTGTCCGGTGGATTTCGGCCTTGTCCTTACCCGAGCGGAGCAGTTCGAGGGCGTTCCGGGGCTGTTCCCCGAAGATCTTATGGACGTTCCTCAACCGTATCTTCGTCGCCTCGCTGGAGGCGCAGTTGTCGTGTTCAGTCGTTATTGCCATCAATGATTTGCCGCCTGCTCGATAGCCGACGCACTCTCCTTATCGTGATTTTTGTCTCAGGCCTCTGCCAATGGAGGCACGTTCGAAACTACTTTCGACGCCCCTTCCGAAGGCGCAAAATCTAAACCTCGCACTGCCAAGATGAGTGCATATATAACAAACATCAAGGATTGGTCGGCGCGCAGAAATAGAGTTTTCTACATTGACAAATTATTGTCGAAGCGCAAGGATGCTATCTCAATACGCCATGTAKCTTCCGGAGTCCATCAAAAATTCCACTTTTTGTGCCCGCCGGCTTGTTGGCCTTGCATTTTGGGGCTGATTGGGGTGCCATTTTGGCCGCCGATGCCATGTAAAAGCGCGTGTTGGCCTGCTCCGATTGTCGCCCCTGAAAATTGCCCGATCGGTGGACAAGCGCAAAAAATGTTTACCCAAATGGGATGGGCGCCGTCACGGCTAGCGGCGAGCTACTTTGGCTTGGATCTGGGGGCCATCCGCTAAAGAGCAGCGTATGTACGCAATGAGCCTAAAGCGATGGCCACAAAGTCACCTGGCGTCGGCGCAGAAAACGTCTGCCATTGGAGGGACGCCATGCGTGCATTGCCGATTGATGCGCGTCATTTCGGTTGTCGGCTCGGAACTGGTCGAGATGCGGCTTGGCGTCTAGCGGCGAAAGCGCCGGGTGGTACTGCTTCCGGCTCCAGATCTCGACAACCGGACATTAGGGTCGCGCAAGCTCGCTCTTACCTGACTCTGGGCAGACATTCTTGAACGCGCACATGTCAAAGCACCTGTCGGTGGTGTTCTGCTATAAATTGGTGGGCGCGCCAAATCCGGTCATCTGAATGGCCGCGTTTCGCGGGCTCGCAGGAGAGTGCCGCCCAGCGCGATCGCCGCCATGCTCGCCAGAAGCACGGCTGCGCCCAGGAAGAGCCCCTGATAACCAGCGGTCATGATCACTGGTGTGCTGAGCAGTGGCGAGATGAATTGGCCGGTGAACACCGAGGCCGTCAGTACGCCGCCGGCCAACCCCCGGCGATGCGGTGGTGCAAGAGCAAGTGTCAGCGCGACAAATGTCGGCGAAACCGCCGCATAGCCCGCACCGATCAGAGCAGCGCCAGCCAAAGTGAACATAGGCACCGCCGAAGTCACCAACAACAGGAAACCAGACGCCATAGCAGCATACCCAGTTGCATAGACGCCAGCGTAGCCGATAGCCCGCTGTATCCGGGAGTAGACCAACGCCACGCTGCCGCCACTCAGCATCAGCACGCTGAGCGTCATGCCCGTCATGGCGGCACTGCTATAACCCTCGATATCGAGGAAGAACGGTAACTGCGTCGGCATGATGAAGAAGAACATGTTCGTTACCGACTGCAGGACGACCAGACCAAGAAATGGCAGACGCCATCTCCGCTGCTCCTCCGATCCGGACGTATAGGCAACTTGGCCGACTGAAGGCGTCTGCCGCGGCTCCACGATCACCATCCATGCAATCGGCAGCACCAGCAGGGCCAACCCGTACACACCGAAGGCCCATCGCGGCGATACCGCCGCGACCAAGCCCGCCAGTAATATGAAAACCAGGCCGCCAAAGTTTCGAGCCGAGATTTGCAATCCCGTCAGCGCGCTCCGGGCCTCACCAGCGAAATAGTCGCCGACCAGTGCCGTCTGCGCGGTCATGATAAACGCGACGGCGATGCCCAATGCAATGCGACTCAGGAAGATCGCCGGCAAGTTAGGGAGGTACAACCCGGCGCTGCCTGCGATCACAAAAAGTATAATACCGGCAAGTAGCAGAACGCGTCGTCCGATCCGGTCCACGGCAAGCCCCACCAATGGAGCTAGGAGCGCAACGCTCAACGAAGGGGCCGTGACCAGGAGACGCGTCAACAATGCCGAGTGGGGATCGTCTGCGAACAGTTTTTGCAATCCGGGGAGCGCGGGGCTGATCGTCGCGTTTGCCATCACCGTTAGCGTTGCCGCCATCAACAGCGCGACTGCACGGCTATCCCGCCAGATCGCCATTTCAGTCGTTCTTGATGTGGTTTCCATCCTATTTCCCTTGCCGCAATTGTCATTGCAAGAGATGCTACGACTTCAAGCCAACTTGAGGTCAAGCATGAAAATGATGGATATTGGTGAGGTAGCCGAGCGCGCCGGCGTACGGCCCTCTACCCTGAGGTACTACGAGGAAATTGGGCTTATCCGATCCTTCGGCCGGCATGGGTTGCGGCGACAATTCGACGGAGACGTCCTGTTGAAGCTCTCCCTGATCGCGCTCGGCAGAACGGCAGGTTTCTCACTCACCGAGAT